>WRMM01000110.1 GCA_009777135.1 Candidatus Fibrimonadales bacterium | reverse complement strand
GACCCTAGAGTGTCATTGAAAGAGTTGTTTGCAGACAAGAAAGACAAATTTTACTTTGCGCTTGCTGTTCAGGCGGGCTATCTCGCTTGGGACGAAGTTAGAAGCGACAGGCCGGAGAAGCGGCTTTACATGCTGAAGGTTCCTAACCATGAACTTATGATGGTTTGGGAAGAATACATTTTGGGCAGCATTGTCGAAAGCGGAGAGCAGGCTCAGCTGAATGAAATTTTTTCCAAAATAGACAATGTCAATTATTTTAGCAAGGAATTGACGCGGCTTCTTTCCTTTAAGCTTTCCTATTTTGACCTGCACGATAATTTGGAGAAGACTTACCACGGCTTTGTTTTGGGTTTAATGGTTGCTCTTGGCTTTGATGTTCGCTCCAACAATGCGGCTGGCTTTGGCAGATACGATTTGTTTGTTGAGTCCAAAGGCTGGACTGCCGCTATAGAATTCAAGGTTTCCAAAACGGCAAGGGGCGTTAAGCCTGCGATTAATGAGGCTTTGCTTCAGATAAAGGAGCAAAAGTATTTGGCGAATGCAAGCAAAAAGAAGCCTGCTTACGCCATTGGGGTTGGCGTGCACAAAAATGATGCTGAGGTTTTGTGCGAAAGGGTGTGGTAAATTTTCTAGATTATGCACATGCATTTAAGGCTATTATCATTAATTCTGCTATTGTTGGTTTGCAAGGTCTTTGCTCAAGGCTACCAAAACCTGACTTTGCAGAACTGCATTGAAATAGCCAAGAAAAATTCCTTAGCCTTAACAGCCGCAAAACTCTCGGAAAAAACAGCGGCATCCACTCTTCAGCAGGCAAAATTCGCAAGGCTCCCGGGGCTGAGCGGCAGTGTTTCGCAAAGAGTGAGCGACAGCCCTTTGCTTGAAGATTCCGAAGCAAGCTATGGTTTCAGCATGGGCTTAAATTCTTCAATGCCCATTTTCACAGCGGGCAGAATAGGCCACTCAGTGAGCCGCGCAGGGTATCTAAAAGAAGTGGCAGAATTAAATTCAGAGGCTGTGGCAAGGAACTTGTCTGAGCAGGTGATTAGAGCCTATATGCAGGTTTGGTCTTTGATTGAATCCGAAAATTCCGCAAAAGCCTCGCTTGTTCTTTCTAAAAAAATGCTTGCAAAAGATTCTATCCTTTTTCAATCGGGGAGCTTCACGGCAAGCGACTTGGCTTTGGCTTTTGCCCAGGTTGCAAGCGATAGCCTGAGTTTGCTGCAGGTGCAAAGCAATTTGATTCAAAATTACACGGCGCTCCGCCAGCTTTTGGAAATTCCGGCAAACAACGCATTTTCTCTTTTGCCGCCAGATTCAGCAAAAGTTGATACAACAGAAAGCTATGCTAGCTTGCTGGCTTTGGCTCAGCAAAATTCCATAGACAAAAAAATGGATTCTCTTTCCGTTTTGGCCGCCACGGAAGCGATTGGCGTTGCAAATGCAGCCCGCTATCCAAGCATGTCTCTGAGCGGTTCGCTAAGTTCTGGGCTTCGCTGGGAAATTGAAGATCCCAGATATCAAAACCAATTGAAAAACGGCTTTGGCTACACCGCTTCTCTCAGCTTGAACATCCCCATTGTGGACTGGGGTTCCGCTAAAGACGGCGTTCTGCAAGCGCAGGTTGCTCAAGAAAGAGCGCAAATCACCGCTATCAACACGCAAAAACAGCTGGAAAACACCATTGAGCAATTGGCTTTGCAAGTAGAAACCTACCGCTTGCAATGGGAAGTTTCTACCATTCAAATGGAAGCACAAAAACTCGCTTTAGACAAATCCGTTCAACAGCACGAACTAGGAATGCTAGACATTTCTTCGCTGATACAGCAGCAAACCATTTTCAATAATTCGCAAATAAGGCACAATCAGGCAAAATACAGCTATTTACTAGGAAAATCGCTTTTAAATTTGCAAATAGGAAAGTTTTGAATGATAATATTTTGCATTATCCTCTTAGCCACGTCGCTTTATGCAAAAGATGCTCCCAATGTTGGGCATTTGGCTATGTGTTCTGGAGTTAAGCAGTGTTTGAATCATGATTTGCCTCAATGCAGCGCAGAAGAGAAAAAACCTAATCCAAATATCAAATACAATGCGGAATTTTGCGCTCCTTACATAGAATTGAGGGAACGCGGTTTGCAAACAAACAATCCTAGAGCACGCGATTTATATCGCTACATGGGGCGACAATACAGAATTACATATAAAATTGACGGAACGCTTCCCGTTTCAAAAGAAACTATGATATATCTTTTTGACAATATGGAATTCACAGCGCAACTTGTAAATGCTTACAGAAAAACAAAGTACACCATAAAATACGATACCCCAGATAAAAAGAACTTCAGCGGAGACAATGGCGGACACATGCAAGGCCGTTTTGTGTGGCTATTGACTGACAGCGCAGGCACGAATCCAGGTATGCATCATGTGTTTTTTGGCTGGGGCAGAACAAAGATTGTGACTACATATTTTTCTGGGACAGCAACTGCAATTTTGGATTTAAAAGAAGTTGGCAAAGATTCCGTTGCTTATGAATTTCGCGCTATAGTTTCTCCGAGCGGTCCAGCAATGAATATTGCTCTGAATCTTTTTAGCGGCGTGATTAGAGGGATGATAAGAGACATAATAACCGATATTGAAAAAGCCGCAAGCGAATTTGCCAAAGGCAACCACAAACCCATTGAGAGCTACGCTCCATTTAAAGATCGAAAATGGAGAAAGAATTTGCAGGAATTTGAAGAGGTGACTAAGAAATAGGGAAGCGAGTTTTAATTAACGCTAAACACCTTATAATCATTATGCGCTGGGGCTATTTTTTGGTCGGCGTAGGTTTGCGCATCCGCATTGGTTGAAAAGAAGCCAGTGCGAACAGCAAAAAGCTTTCTATCCGTTAATTCCACAACATAAAGCTCCACGCCTTTGCCTTTAAAATTAGCAACCAGCCTCTCCGCATTATCTTTGGAGCCAAAAGCACCCAATTGCACATACCATTGCCCCCCTTTCCCTAATTGCGGGGTGTCTTTAGCGACTTGCGTTTGCTGTGCTAACGGAACAATTTTTTCTCTTGGAAGAGAAATAAGACTTGTGTCTGCTGGTTTGATTCGATTGCAGTTTTCTTCGCTTAGTCCGTTTTCAGGGAAAACGGAAACTATATCGCTGCACAGAACAAAAAGCTCTGAAAAAAAATCCGGGCTTGAGCTTGACTGCGCCGCTCTCCATGAGCGAACCGCTCGCACGGGATTGTTGAGCAAAATTTGAAGCTTGGCGTCTTCTGCGCTTAGTTTAGGGAACAGAGAATCGCCTGGCTCGGTCTGGCTTATCAGCAAAAGCAGCTTTGCTTCCGCAGAATTTGCCAATTCTGTTTTTTTGCTTTCCAACAATGCCTTAACCTCGTTGAACAGGCAAATTTTCCGCTCTTTTGCCTCCAGCTGAGGGCAAGCGTCCGCATACATTTTAGCCGCTGCCTCAAAATTCCCTTGGCTATACAATTTCTGCGCCTGAGAGTAAGGAGTATCGGAAGCATACAATGTGGTTAAGAATATTGTCAGAACCCCGATGACCCCGATTGACCAGCCTTTGGCTGTTCGCCAGCGAATGCCGAGCGTATGGGCGTGCCGATTTACCCGATTTTTCATTTTCAATTTTCTCCTAATTCTTTTGAGCGTTTTGCTGCGGCTTCTACTGCTGACATGATTGTTCCTTTAAAGGCTTTGTTTTCCAATTCCTGTATTCCGGCTATTGTTGTTCCTGCGGGGCTGCAAACATTTGCTGTTAGTTCGCCAGGATTCAGCTTTGATTTTTCTAGCATTTCGGTTGAGCCATGCACCATAGATAAGGCTAAATTCATTGCTGTGTCGCGCGGCAAGCCCATTTTAACGCCGCCCATTGCAAGGGCTTCTATAAATTGAAAAACAAAGGCTGGTCCGCTGCCAGAAAGCCCTGTTACTGCGTTCATTTGGCTTTCCAAAATTCTGAAAGTCGCTGCGCATTTAGAGAATATAAATTCAACCGCTTGCAGAACGTCTTCTTTAACGCCGTCCGTTGCTATGGCAACGCTCCCTTTCTTTGCCACAACAGCGATATTGGGCATTGTGCGCACAATATGCTCGCAGTCAGGGAAAGCTTTTTGCAAAGCGGCAATCGGAACGCCTGCCATAATGGAAACTATTATAGCGTTTTTTTGCCCTTTTGGGAATTGCATTGTTTTGAAAACCTGCGGCTTTACGCACAAAAATACAACATCCGCTTTTGAAAATTCTTCCTGAAAAGACGTTATCTTTTGAGCCTTGCTCCGAGATGCGATTTTATTCGCCTGCTCCTCGCTTGGCTCGTAAAAGAACACAGACTCTGCCGAATAACCGCTCTCAGTCAAGGCGCACAAGATTGCGCCACCCATATTGCCTGCGCCTATGAAAAGTATTTTTTTTTCATCGGTTTGCATTTTTTTAACCTTTCATGGCAGACAAGAAGTTCTCGTTGGTTTTATGGTTTTTCATCTGCTCTTGAACTTGCTCCATAATCTCAACGGGAGTGTGGTCTTGCAAGAATCTGCGCAAAATCCAAACTTGGCGAAGCTCTGTTTCAGAAATCAAAAGCTCTTCTTTGCGCGTGCCAGACTTGAATATGTCTATTGCGGGCCAAATACGCTTTTCTGCAATGCGGCGGTCTAGCACCAGTTCCATATTGCCTGTGCCTTTGAATTCTTCGAAAATAACTTCGTCCATGCGGCTTCCGGTTTCTATCAAAGCGGTGCCTATAATGGTCAGCGAGCCGCCAAATTCAATTTTGCGCGCCGCTCCAAAAAAGCGTTTTGGTCTTTGCATAGCCATTGCATCCACGCCGCCAGAAAGTATCTTTCCGGAATGCGGAATAACAACGTTGTTTGCTCTTGCAAAGCGTGTGATGGAATCCAAAAGTATAACCACATCTTCGCCTTGCTCAACAAGCCTTTTTGCTTTTTCCAAAACCATGTCTGCAACTTGGGTGTGGCGTTCTGGCGGCTCATCGAATGTTGAGGCCAAAACTTCGCCTTTTACATTCCTGCGCATATCCGTAACTTCTTCGGGGCGTTCATCTATGAGCAAAACCAAAAGTTTAATTTCTGGATGGTTTTTGCTTATGGCATTGGCTATATGCTGCAAAAGAACCGTTTTGCCTGTGCGCGGCGGCGCCAAAATAACTCCGCGCTGCCCCTTGCCTATTGGCGTGAACAGGTTCATTATTCTGGTTGAAAGCTCACTTGGCTGGTATTCCAGTTTTATGCGCTCAAACGGATGCAGAGGCGTTAAATGCTCAAAAGCAACTCGTTTTTTAGCGTGTTCAGGTTCTCTGAAATTTATTGTCTCTATGCTTGTGAGCGCAAAATATTTTTCTTTTTCTTTGGGAGCGCGAACCTGCCCTGTTACGGTATCTCCGGTTTTTAGCTCGTAGAACCTTATCAAATTCGGGCTAACATAAATATCGTCTTGCCCAGGCAGATAATTGTGGTCTGGGTTGCGCAAAAATCCATAGCCATCGTTTATTATCTCCAAAACGCCTTCTGCATATATGGGCATTCCTTCTACATTTGCGGCTTTTGCTTCTAGAATGCGGTAAATTATGGCTTGTTTGCGCATAATTTTAATATCTGGCAGGTTAAGCTCTATTGCCAGAGCTTGCAGCTCAGGCATGCTTTTGGTGCGCAGAGCAGCCCATTCAACTCTAGCCTTGTCTATGGATTCCTTATCTATTTTTGGAATATCTTCTGGGGATATTTCCTCTACGTATGGCCGGAACCCTCTGTTGTTTCTGCGGTTTTGGCTGTTATTGTTGCCGAACCTGTTATTGTTGTTTTGAAACTGCTGCCTTTTATTGTTGTTATTGCCACCATTGCCTCCATTGCCTCCATTTGGAAAATTCCTTTGCGGGCGGTTCATCCCGCTTGCCTGCGGTTCAGTTCCATCTGCTGGAGCCTGCGGTGGCGGCAAAGAGGCTGCTTCTGGAACATCCGGCACAACAACGCCGGTAGGCAGCATGTTTTCAAGTTCAGCATCCGCAGATTCCGCTTCGGGCAGAGGCGGTTTTCTAAGGTTGCTCTTTTTTACTCCAAGGCCTTCTAGCATTTCCTTGGTTTCTGGTGGAAGCTCGCCGTCTTGCGGGACTTCATCTGACAATAATTGTTTAGAACGAGGTGCCAAAGGTAAACTCCTGTTTTAAATGAAAAATGGACACTTTAGGGGAACATGTACAAATATAGAAAATTTTTGAGGCGTTGTCAAGGGTTAAAATTTTCTTGGGGAAGCGATTTTTTTTGGAAAATTTTGTTTGTTAAAAACCTCGCTGTCATAATTTCATAACAATTTATAGCTTTTACAGCCCTATTTTATATCCCTGCACAGAATTTTCTGCCTCTATACGCAATTGATAGGAGCCATTCGGCAGATTTGCTACGTTCCACCCTATAGTATTTGTTCCAGCGGGCAAGCTCTCCAATTTCTGTCTCCACACAATTTCGCCTTTGGCATTGACCAAAAATATACTTACGTTCCCAGAATTCAACAAAGAAAATGAAAAGTTTTCCCTTGTGGCAAAATGCAGAAGACTCGGAGCGGAAACAGGCTTGCTTTCTGCTTTCTCATCCGTTTTTTTCGCCGAAATTCGCTGAACTGCGTAGGCGCTCAGATTTTCCGCTGATTTTGGAATAGGCAGGCCATTTTGCACTACGCCAAGAGCCTCGTGGCCTTCGGCCGTTTTTT
>WRMM01000109.1 GCA_009777135.1 Candidatus Fibrimonadales bacterium | reverse complement strand
GGTGAAGAGCTAGACGAAAACAACGATTGCAAACCAGTTATCGTTATCCCGACCTGCCCAGACGGTGAGGAACTGGACGAAAACAACGAGTGTAAACCAGTTATCGTAATCCCGACCTGCCCGGATGGTGAAGAGCTAGACGAAAACAACGAATGCAAACCAGTTATCGTTATCCCGACCTGCCCGGATGGCGAAGAGCTAGACGAAAACAACGATTGCAAACCAGTTATCGTTATCCCGACTTGCCCGGACGGTGAGGAACTGGACGAAAACAACGAGTGTAAACCAGTTATCGTTATCCCGACTTGCCCAGACGGTGAGGAACTGGACGAAAACAACGAGTGTAAACCAGTTATCGTAATCCCGACCTGCCCGGATGGTGAAGAGCTAGACGAAAATAACGAGTGTAAACCCGTAATCCCGACTTGCCCGGACGGTGAGGAACTGGACGAAAACAACGATTGTAAACCCGTTATCGTTATCCCGACCTGCCCGGACGGTGAAGAGCTAGACGAAAACAACGATTGCAAACTAGTTATCGTTATCCCGACTTGCCCAGACGGCGAAGAGCTAGACGAAAACAACGAGTGTAAACCCGTAATCCCGACCTGCCCGGACGGTGAGGAGCTAGACGAAAACAACGATTGCAAACCAGTTATCGTTATCCCGACCTGCCCGGACGGCGAAGAGCTAGACGAAAACAACGATTGCAAACCAGTTATCGTTATCCCGACTTGCCCAGATGGCGAAGAGCTAGACGAAAACAACGAATGCAAAACCACTCCGATCTTCAATCGGGAAAATCCTGTAATCGGGGCCATCGGGGTTCAGACAATATACTACACTCTCAAAGGCGAACCGCTAGGCAATGCCAAGCCTGCAACCCCAGGAGTGTACATAGAAAAGCAAGGAAAGCAAACGAAACGCATAGTAGTGAAGTAACGTATTGTAAGGGCGTAGCGCGCTACGCCCCAACAACGCAGATATCCTATCGCACGGGCGTAGCCTGCTACGCCCCCAGTAACCACTCCCCACTCCCCAGCGAAGTAAATCAGCATCTTAAGACTTACTATATTCCCAAATAATGGAAACTTTTAACATATTTTTTCCCATTTTTGTGCTTGTATTGCTGGCTTTGGCAGTTCCTTTTGGGATGATGTTTGCAAATTGGGTGCTTTCACCTCAAACTCAGCGCAAAAATAAGGCTAAAACAGATGCTTATGAATGCGGGCTTTCAAATGTAATAGGCAATGCTTCGGAAAGATTCCCTATAAAGTACTATATAGTGGCAATGCTTTTTTTGGTTTTTGATTTGGAAGTAGCCTTTCTTTTGCCGCTTGTAATTGAATTTAGAAACGGCGGCTGGGAATTATTCGCATTTTTGATGATATTTTTAATTATTCTGGAAGTTGGCTACATTTATATTATTCGGAAAGGCGTTTTGAACTGGTCAAAAATCAGCGATAGAATAGATTAGCTACTTTAACGCTTCCAAAATTTTGCTTGAAATTCCATTGCCGCAAAGACCAAGGCTTTCTCTCAATTCCTCAATTTCGCCCTGCTCAACAAAAGCATCCGGAAGCCCAAGGCGCAGCAAGCGAGGCGGATTTTTAATTTCTGCCAAAATTTCGGCAATGGCTGAACCAAAACCGCCTGTTATGGTATTGTCTTCTACGGTTGCCACCAAGCTGTGTTTTTTAAAAAGTTCCTTGTAGCTCTCAATATCCAAAGGCTTTACAAAGCGAGCATCTATTATTGTAGGCTTTATTCCTTTTTTCTCTAAAACTCCAGCGGCATCAAGGCACTTGGCAAGCATAAAGCCAACGCCTATCAGCAAAACTTTTGAGCCTTCGCAAACCGCGCGGAATTTGCCTACGGGCAGTTCAGAAAATTCCGTGCGAATATCATTTGTAAAAGTAACCGCTTTTGGATAGCGCAAAGCTACTGGACCTTTTTTATATTGAGTTGCCGTGTAAATCATATTGCGCATTTCGTTTTCATCTGACGGCGCCATAATAACCATATTGGGGATGGTGCGCAAATAAGATAAATCAAACGCTCCATGGTGCGTTGGTCCGTCTGAGCCTACCAAACCAGCTCTGTCTAAAATAAAAACAACCGGAAGATTTTGCAAAGCCACATCGTGTATAATCTGGTCGTAAGACCTTTGCATGAATGAAGAGTAGATTGCAACAATGGGGGTAAACCCTTCGCATGCAAGCCCTGCGGCAAATGTAACCGCATGTTCCTCGGCTATGCCAACGTCAAAAACTCTGTCTGCGGTTTCGGGGTCTTCTTTTAAAATGCCTAGCCCGCATCCATCCAGCATGGCAGCAGAAATGCCTATTATTTTTTTGTTTTGCTTTGCAAGGGTCAGCAAGGTTTTTCCGAAAATAGATGTGAGCGTTGGCTGCAGCTTTTCCATGATTATGGATCCGTCTTCTATATGGAATGGGTCTGAGCCGTGCCAGCGCGTTGGATTTTTGGTAGCTAGCTCGTAGCCTTTGCCTTTTTGCGTTAAAACATGCACAAGGCAAATATCTGGCAATTCTTTTATTTCTTTAAACGCTTCTATTAATTCTCCCAGATTGTGCCCGTCAAAAGGTCCCAGGTAGCGCACGTTCAAATCTCTGAAGAACTGGCCTGGATTCACTATGTTTTCAAAAGCCAGCCATCCGCCTTCTATAAGCCCCTTGAGCTTGCTGCTCACATGTTCTGGAATAGACCGCAAAAATTTTCCGAACTCTTCCAAAGAGCGATTGTGTTTAACAGACAGCTTGCTCAAATACTTTGAGAATGCCCCCACGCTTGGGCTTATGCTCATTTTGTTGTCGTTCAGAACTATTGTGAAATTCTTTTTTGTTTGCCTTGAATTGTTCAATGCTTCAAAAACCATGCCGCCAGTCATAGATCCATCGCCTATAACAGCCACAATTTGGTTGTCTTTTTGAGCGAAGTCTCTAGCAACGGCAAAGCCTAGCCCTGCAGAAATGGACGTGCTTGCATGACCAACTCCAAATGGGTCATAAATGCTTTCGCTTCTTTTTGGAAAACCAGAAATTCCGCCACGTTGCCTCATTGTGAAAAATTGCTCAAAGCGCCCAGTGAGCAGCTTGTGCGCGTATGCTTGGTGCCCAACATCCCAAATCAAAATATCATCTGGCGTATTGTAAACATAATGCAGAGCTATGGAAAGCTCAACTGCCCCCAAATTAGAGGATAAATGCCCACCATGCATGGAAACCTGCTGCAGAATAGCAATTCTTATTTCCGCAGCCAGAGCCTCTAGCTCTTGCACGCTGGCTCCCCTTATATCTTCAGGAGAATTTATGTCTTTTAGTTTCATTGGTGGAATTTAATGTAGAAAAATTTTATCGTTTCATCAACATTTCCAAATGCCGCTTTTTATCCTCGGCGAGCATAAAAGATTCGCCTATCAAAACCACGTCAATGCCGCAGGTTTCCAAAAATTGCATGTCTTGAGCGGTTTTTATTCCGCTTTCGCTGATTTTGATTATGCCGCTTGGGATTAATTTGCAAAGACGTTCGGTGGTTTTTAAATCAACGTTGAAAGTTTTCAAATCGCGGTTATTTATGCCTATAATTCTTGCGCCTGCATTCAAAGCGTTTTCTGTTTCTGTTTCGTTGTGAACTTCTACAAGAGCGGAAAGCCCTATTGAATGAGCAAGCTCAATATAGCTTTTTAATTTTTCGTTTTCCAGAATTGCGCATATAAGCAAAACAGCGGAAGCGCCTAAAAATTTTGCTTCGTAAATTTGAAATTCATCTATGGTAAAATCTTTGCGCAACACTGGGATTCTAACTTCTTTCGCAATGTTTTGCAAATACTCGTCCTTGCCTTTGAAAAATTCCGGCTCAGTTAAAACAGAAATCGCAGAAGCCCCAGCATCTTCGTATTCTTTTGCAATCTGCAGCCAGGGAAAATTTTCTGCAATCACGCCTTTTGAGGGAGATGCCTTTTTTACTTCGCAAATAAAGGAAATCCCGCTTTGCTTCAAAGCGCGCTCAAAAGGAAAATCGCTTTTTTTTGACTCTGCAACGCGCTTTGCCGTGCTGGCAGTTATGGTATCAAGTATGTTCATTTGTAAGCCTTATGAAATTTTTCAGCTGTGCAAGGGCTTTGCCGCTGTCAATGCTCTCCATTGCAACCTTGATAGCATCTTGAATTGAAAGTTCCGGCTTTGCAATGTGAATGGCTGCTGCGGAGTTTAGCAGCACAATGTCAAATTTCGGGCCTCTGACGCCAGAGAGAATATCCGTTGTGATTTTTGCGTTTTCTTCTGGGGTTCCGCCAACCAAGTCTTCTTTTTTGCAACGGCTGAAACCAAATTGCTCTGGCGTGATTTCGTATTTTTTTAGCCATCCGTCTCTGAATTCGCAAACTTTTGTAGGTGCGCTCATGGAAATTTCGTCCAGTCCGTCTCTGCCAAAAACCACCATTCCGCTTTTAACGCCCAAGTTCAAAAGCACCTGCGCCATGGGTTCCAAAAGTTCTTCGTCGTAGACGCCCAAAAGCTGCATTGTTGAGCCAGCGGGATTTACAAGCGGTCCCAAAATGTTGAATATGGTTCTTATGCCAAGTTCCTTGCGAACAGGAGCAACGTATTTCATTGAAAGATGATAGTTTTGCGCAAACAAAAAACATAAATTTATTGCCTGCAAAATTTTAACGCTGTGCTCGGGAGCAATGTCTAGCTTAACGCCAAGCGCGCTGAGAACATCTGCCGAGCCAGACCTGCTGCTTGCAGCGCGGTTGCCGTGCTTTGCAACGGGAATATCGCAAGAAGAAGTCACGATAGCGGTTGTTGTTGAAATGTTGAATGTATTTGCCTTGTCGCCGCCTGTGCCTACAATTTCCAAACACTCCATATCGTGCAAAACTCGGACGCAATGTTTGCGCATGCCTATTGCGCTTGCGGTGATTTCTTCTATGGTTTCGCCTTTAACCGCCATTGCGGTCAAAAATGCGGATATTTGAATGTCGGTAGCATGGCCACCCATAATCTCGTCCATTACTGCTTCTGCTATTTCGGGAGATAGGTTTTTTTTGGCTACTGCTTGCACTATAGCTTCTTTTATTATCATGGTAAAAACTCCTTTAGTCTTTTATATTCCTGTTCATCCGTTAAATTCACGCTCTGCGGGCTAAGCGAAGCGTAGCCTTGGTTTAGCCACCAATCATCCGTGCCTTTGAGCGCATCATCAGCCTTGTACCCTTTAAGGTCGTAGCTTCTAAGCCCCATATTAGCCGCAAGCTGTCGCCCGCGAGCCGCCTCGGAATCTTCGTTTACTAGATACGCTGTTTCATTGCCTAGATAGTCTTTGGATACTTCTGCTTCTACATAGTAATCAACAAACATATTTGTGCTTGTGGTGGATACCTTAACCCCTTTGCATGGATTTTCGGGGCTGCATGGCGGAACATTGAAGTTCCAAAGCGTTTGCCTTGGCATTCCGGTAAAATTTTTGTTTTTCAAAGTTTCTTGAACCCATTTCAAAGCGTAGTCAAGGGCGGCATCGCTTTGCTTTTGCAAACTCACCGCAATAGCCGGAAGCCCCCACAAGGCAGCTTCTCTTGCGGCTCCAACCGTTCCGCTGTAAAAAGACGCAACGCCTGCATTATCGCCATTATTCACGCCAGAGATAACCAAGTCAAATTTTATGTCTTTGTAAATATGCTTCAATCCGAATTTCATGCAGTCTGCTGGGGTTCCATCTACCCAAAAAGCTTCGCATGGAAAATTTTCCGCTGGCGCGTAATGCAGGGAGCGGTAATAAGAAAAGCTGTGGCCAACTCCGCTTTGCTCGTATTGCGGCGCAACCACTCTTGTATTTGCGCATTGCGCTGCTGCTTTTGCAAGAGCTAGCAGGTTATGCGCTGTGATGCCGTCATCGTTTGTTACTAGGATGTTCATTGCAAGGGTAAGGTAGAAAATTAATAATTAATCCCGCGCATCACTGGTTTAAAACCCGCTTCTGTTATGAAAGCTTCGGCTTCTTTTATGCTTGATATGCCTTGGGAAAGCATTACGCGCTCTTTCAAAACAACACTGCTGATGTCGTTTCCACCCGCATAAAGAGCCAGTTCGCCTAAGGCTTTGCCCATTCCCAGAACGGAAACTTCTATGTTTGGTATGTTGTGGAAAAATAGTCTGCAAAGCGCAACAAGTCTTATGTATTCATCGCTGCGCACGTGGCGAATTGGAAAATTATTTGTTTGCGGCTGGAATACCCATGGGATAAAGCTTTGGAAACCGCCTGTTTTGTTTTGAACTTTGCGAACATAATCTAAATGTTCAATAATATCTTCTGGATTTTCTATTGATCCAATAACTATATTTGCGCTGCTTTTTAGCCCTTGTTTGTGGCATTCTTCCATAACTTTGCACCAGTTTTTTGCGGAGAGTTTTTTGGGAGCCAGAATTTTGCGCATTCTTGGTGTCATAATTTCTGCGCCTGCTCCAGGCACGGAAGAAAGCCCTGCCGCTTTTAATTTTTGCAAAAGTTCTGGCAAAGGCATTTTATTGCTTTTTGCTATATGAAAAAGCTCTACGGGGGAGAATCCCCGAACAGGAAATTTTAATTCTTTATGCAAAATACTTAAAACAGATAAATAATAGTCAAGCGGGATTTCGGAATTAACTCCGCCCTGCAAAAAAATTCCGTTTGCGCCATATTTTTTTGCATCTAATGCCTCAGAACGAATTTCATTGAAAGATTGCGT
>WRMM01000108.1 GCA_009777135.1 Candidatus Fibrimonadales bacterium | reverse complement strand
CTCACAATAACGACAGCGGAATTTTCGCTCGGTTTATGCTCTCAGCAATTAAACAAGCAACAGCAGAATTTAGGGAAAAATATCAAAAAGGCGAATTAGAAAATGCAGGTGTAAATGCTGGTGTAAAATTATCAAAAACGCAGAAAAAAATTATCGCTTTGGTGGCAAAAAACGGCAATATTTCGCAATTGGAAATTGCAGAAAAAATGAAAATCAACACATCAACTATTTATCGGAATATTCAAAAACTGAAGCAATTGGGAATACTGGTACGCAAAGGGTCTGATAAAACAGGGGTTTGGATGTTAACTTAATTTATATGAAATGTAGATTTTTGAAAAAAGCATTGCAAAACAACGATTTTGAGTGTCAAGCCAAGCTTCGGGGCGAGGGATACTGGAAAGCAAAAAACTTTATCTACTAGAAAAAATATACTATATTTCTAGTAAATAAAAGGAGCATAAATATACCAAGAACGGCTAAAAATCGCATATTTGACAGAATCCAATACAAAGGGAAAAATTGGGTATTTTCCGCTGTAGATTTTGCAAAGGATTTCAAACGATGGGAAATAGACCAAACGTTGCGTAACCTAGAAAACGATGGTAAAATTAAACGAATTGGCATCCAGCAGGCTTTTAACAGCTGTGGATTTGCAGAATTTAAGCAAAAAAGATTTAAGAATTATGCGTAATGAAATTTTTGCTCGACACGGATATATTTTTCAGACAAATGACATGAAAACATATTTTAAATCTCAAGATTGGTACATTCCAAAATACAATGATGTAAATTCTATGCTTACGGATATAGAAATAAAAAACATTGAATTGATTAAGCGTTATGAATAGAATATTTATATTTTGTCTTTTAGCAACGATCCCTTTGGCTACCCCAGATAACGCCGCAATAAAAACATTTGCTGCTGAATTTGATTCGGTAAATACATTAGTAAGAGATAATAAAATAGACAAAGCACAAGCATTAAAAAATGCTACAAAAAATTTTTCCTGAATTGCAAACTTCTTACAAGAGCCTAAAACTTAATGAAGCGAAAAAAGAAAAATGGATTTTTCCAGTGGAGGGTTATTCATCAAATGCTATCGGTGGTACTCGTGGCGAAGGTTATATTCCTAAGGGATATGACTACTTTGATGGAAACAAGCATGGCGGGCATCCAGCTCATGATATTTTTATCTACGACAAAAATCAAGACAGCAAAGATGATAGAACAGGACAATTTGTAAATATTCTCTCTGTAAGCAGCGGCATTGTAGTTGCATTGGAAAAAGATTGGGATAACGCAAGCCCTTTACGCGGAGGTAAATACATATATATATTTATGATCCAAATGATAATGCTCTTTTTTATTATGCAAATAATAATGCTGTTTTTGTAAGCATAGGGCAGATAATCAGTAGAGGTGATACGATTACTACTATGGGCCGTACAGGATTGAATGCTTTTAAGAAAAGATCTCCAACACATTTACATTTTATGAAGTTAGCTTTGGATAATGAGTTCTATCCGAAACCAGTTGATACATATAGAGAATTATTGAATGCAGAAAAAATGGAACATAGTGTTAAAGAATAATACCACTTTAACTTCATCATAAGGGGAATTTAGTAAAACGCCGCCACCACCGTCAACCCGCATGTATCCGCATTTTCCGTCTTTCTTTCAAAAAGAGTCCAAAAATCGGGTTGCCAGCCGTAAATGTCTTGGGTTAAGGCTTCCCCTAAGGCAATTTCGGCATATTCGCATTCGCGCCAGTCAAAATTCGGGGCAGCTTCATAGTAACGAAGCATGCCTTTTGCGGATGTGAGTTCGGGGAATTCATCCAAGAGATTATATACGCATTCCTTAAATGTTTTTGCGTTTGTTTTATACGCCTCAATCTTTTTGTTTTTCAAAAGCTGCATTAAATCTAAAATGCTTGTTGGCGTTAATGAATTATCGGAATAAAATTGCAGAATAGCCTCATAAACTTGGCGGTTTTCCATTAGCTCCGGGCGCCGTTTTGCAATCAAATCCTGAGCTTGAGATATTTTGTCAAAAAACAAACATCCCCCTTAAACCAAGTTCGCCCATGCCCTGCCAAAGCGCTTCGCTTAATTTGGATCTGCCAGGATTCAAATCTGTTGCCACTTGATTCAAATGAAGCAAACGATAGCGAATAGCGGATTCCACCGCAAAATTTTCCGTAAAATAATACTGCGCAGAAAGCACCGCATGAGGACCATTGCCGCTGAAAATCGCTTCCGATGAACGCACAGAAGAAAAATCATAGCCAATGCCGGTTCCCATCCTAAAAGGCTCAGGCCAAAAAAAATGGTATTGGTATTCCAAGCCATATCGCAAATACTTTGAATCTCCGTGCGGAGCATATCCAAAATTAAGACCTACGGAATGCTCATTCGCAAGAGCGCGCAAGTCAAAGGCATAAACTAAAAAAAATGGGATTTTAGGCAAAATGATGGTTTCTGGTTCTAAATTACCGCTGGAATTTATCTTTGAAACCCCATCAAGATGCCCTCTGGTTATTGCAAAATCAACGCCAGCAGAAAAAACATGCTTTCTTACCCACTCATCTTCAAATGCATGCAAAAACTGAGCAAGCAAGAAGATTAAAAATACTGAGCGAAACACCTGCCAGGTTAACCTTCTTCTTTGGCTGTTTCTTCTTCGCTTCCTTTTTCCGCAGCCTTTTTCGCTTCTTCTTCCGCGGCAATCTTATCCGCTATTCCTTTGAGCGCGGCGTCTTTTTCTTTATTTGCTTCAGCCTGTCGCTCGGCTACATTGGCTTTTGCATATTCAAGAGCGTCAAATCTGGAAGGTCTTTTTGAAGTTTCAGCCTCTTCTGTTTTATCTTTGGACCCCGCCATGTTCATACGCACAATTTGGTCGGTGATGTTCACGCGGGCGGCTGGGCCAAATTTTGAGCCAGGTGCAGCATCAGAACCGCTCTCTGCGTCAGCATCTTGCTGTTTTTTCTGCAAAGCGGCACGAATTTGCGGGGTTATAGCCTTATTGTCATAGAACTGGTACATCAGTTCTGTGCTGATTGGGGACTTGTAATCGCCAAGCTTGGGTGGTGTGATTGCCATAATAATACCTCTCTTTTCTATATCTATCGGCATAAATTTAGAAAACTTTAGTGATTTATGTAAGATAATGCAGATTTATTCGCTTGGGACAAGGGATATTATAGGGCATCTGGCTTTTGTTCGCGGTGCTTGAATGGGGCTAACCTCACGGTCAGCTTCACGGGGGTAAGCATTCCCGTCTTTGAACAGAGTGCCTGTGCGGAATATCGTGGCGAAAAAAAGGGCGACCGCTAGGGTCGCCCGTGGTTACCGCACCACGATGCGTTTCGTTTGCTTTCCTTGCTTTTCAATATATACGCCAGGGGTTGTGGGTTTGATTGTGCCCAATGGGGTGCCCTTTAAATCGTAGTATATTGTCTGAACCCCGATGGCCCCGATTAGCCGATTTTCCCGATTTGCGATGATTGGGGTGGCTTCTTCGAGTTCGGTTATCTTTGCTTTTAAGTTTTCTAGCAAGTTTTTTTCGGTTGCTAGCAAGGCTTTTGCGGCTGGCGTTAGGGCTTCGTAAGCGGTTAGGGCTACTGCAACGGCTGCTTTGTCGCTTATTGCAACATTGTCAACCGTTTTGGCGAGAATGGCTGCGTGGGCGGTTTTGAATGCGTTTGCTTCTGCTTCTGTCGCCGCCACCGCTGCTTCCTCCTCCAAATCCTCTATCTTCGCAAGCAAAGCGTCAAGGTGTTGCTTTTCGCCGTCTATGAGTTTATCCTTTGCGAGGGTGCTTAGGGCTTCGTAAGCGGTTAGGGCTGCTGCAACGGATTCTTTGTCGCTTATTGCAACATCTTCTGCTTCCGTGTCGAGAATGGGCTTGTGGGTGAGTTTGAATTCCGATGCATCCTCTATTGCTTTTTCGTCTGCTGCTGCGTCAAGCAGATACTGCGGTACCGACATTTCCAAATCCCCCAACAAATCTATTGCGGCGACTGTTCCCAGATTTTCGCCGTTCTCATTGTTCCCCGTGCCGTCTGTAACTATTGTGCCATTAACCAACGTTCCGCTCCACGCTTTGTTGCCGGTAAATGTGTCGGCACCGACACGGGCAACGTCATTACCAACCACACGACTGACATTCGTAGTACCGCTTACATTCCCAAGAAGCGCAACATTATTGCTGACAGTTCCAGCCAAAGTTCTTCCCACCACGCCGCCGATATCAGAATCATTACCGCTGACAGTTCCCGTAACAACGCAATTATTAACTGTGCCGAAATAGTTAGTTCCCACAACAGCACCGACATAGTTACTTCCCACAATATTCACATTCTCCAACAACACACCACTCACCGTTCCGTCGTCGCTCACCGTTCCGTCGTTGCCGACAAATCCGAACAGTCCGACATCGGCATCATCAGGACGATTAATCCTCAATCCACGAATAATATATCCGTTAGGATTAGTAAGGCTTCCGGTAAACATATTGTTGGGATAACTTGTGTCATCCCCAATAGGCTCCCACCCCTCGCCGTCCGTCTCATTCGCCTCAATGAACTTCGTCAAATCAATATCATCCATCAAAACATAATGCTTGTCCAAGCCTTTGCGGATGTTGTCTAAGTCTTCGGCGGTGTAGATGAGGAATGGGTAGTCCACGCTGTACATATATTCGGGAAGCCTCATTCTCTTTGTTTTGAGAAGAGCGTAGGCTTCGGCGGTGGACATATCCTCGCCGTGTCCGTTGTTTGCCGTGCCGTATTCTATGAGGTTGCCATTAACCATCATCTCGCTCCATGCGCGGTTGTTGGTAGGTGATGGGCCGATACTCAAACCAACCACCCGACCGGCACTACCGGCACTATTATTAACACTCTCAAGAAGCGCAATGTTGTTGCGGAAAGTTAGGCTATTAATAAATCCAATCACACCACCGACACCATCGCCATTACCGCTGACAGTTCCTGTAACAACGCAGTTCTCAATTATGCCGCTGTTACCTCCTCCCGCAACAACGCCGACAAATTGACCCCCCACAATACTCACATCCTCCAACAACAAACCGCTCACCTTTCCGCCGGAGCCGACCGCCGCAAACAGCCCGACATAGTCCGTGCTTGGTCTGTTAATCCTCAGCCCTCGAATGATAAAACCGTTGCCGTCAAAACTGCCGGTGAAGCGATCATCAGTAGTTCCAATCGGCAACCACCCCTCATCGTCCGTCTCATTATCCGCAATGAACTCCGTTAGGTCAATGTCATTCATCAAGACATAATCCCTGCTGAGATTATCCCTGATGTCGTGTAAATCCTGCGCGGTGCGAATTTCAATCGGATCCGCCATTGCCATGCCTGCGGCGATTAGGATTGCCAACATTATTTGTCTGGCCGCAAACATGGGCGAAAAATTTTTCGCCCCTACATTAGGGACGGGAACGCTCACCCCCGTTGTGCTGACCCGTGAGGGCAGCCCACATTGGTTGCCCGAACAAATGCCTGATACGCCCATTTTATTTGCTTCAAATTTCATTTTCCACCTCCTCGTTTTCTTCAATTTCTTCCTCAACGCCACCGTCTTTCTTCCTTTTCTTGGGCGTGTATTTCTTTACAATAACATTCAGCGTTCTGATGAAAGCCTCGTAAGCCGCCGCTCCTTCCACAATCACTAGTGCGTTTATCCGCTCAACGATAGTGCGATACACTCCGTCAAGCTCCCTGCGGGCATCTCTAAGCACGATGTCCGTTTTCAATGCGGATTCGTCGAAACGCTCCTTGACCAAATCGCCGAAAGCGTTGTTCCGTGCTTTTAGCTCCGCCACCCACTGCTGTATGCCAACAACCGCCACATCGCCAGTATATTTGCCCTCCAGCTCCTGCAAAATATTGTAGGTTGCCGAAGTCTGCTCGTTGAGGGGCTTTCTGGCTATGTTCCCGTAGGTGTCAAAGACGATTTTGAGCCTTTTGGCGGCTTCCCGTGTTTCGGGGCTGAAATGTTTGAGAGCGGCAGCATTCATGTTTATAATGCCCTCCCAAATCTCATCCCTCGCCTTGTCCGCCTCTTGGATTTGCTCCGTGAGGACGCTTTTGTTGATTTTTTTCAATGCTATGTCCACTCTGTCGTAGAGCGGGATGTAGCTTTGAAACTGTTGTCCGATTTTCAAGGCTTCGGCACCGCTTTTGGCGACGAGGTCTTTGAACTCGGTGTGGAACTGAAAATGCGAATCGTTTCGCATGTTGTTGCTGTTGATTTTGCCAATTTTCATGATTGGTTTCTCCTTGTTGGTTGGTTGTCTGAATCAGAATTGGCCAGAATTTTTAGGATTTTCAAAATTAATAATTCTGAGAATTTCTGTAATTCTGGCCAATTCTGATTCAGACAGTTGTGATAGTATGTTTTTTTGCGATTTTGGGGTATCAGAGGGTTCTGATAGTATGTTTCTCTGCTGTTTGGGGGTGTCAGAAGGTTCTGATAGTGTGTTTCTCTGCTGTTTGGGGGTATCAGAGGGTTCTGATAGTATGTTTCTCTGCTGTTTGGGGGTGTCAGAAGGTTCTGATAGTATATTTCTCTGCGATTTGAAACTTTCAGAACATTCTGGAAATACTGTAAATTCCGAGAATTCTGGTTCAGACAGAGGATTACATTTTGCGGGGGGGGGGGGGGGGGGGGGGAATGGGGGGGGGGTTGTGGTTTTTATTATAAAAAAAATAAAAAATAATAATTATAAGAGTGCG
>WRMM01000107.1 GCA_009777135.1 Candidatus Fibrimonadales bacterium | reverse complement strand
GATTTTGAAATCACCAAAACCAATCCTATTCTGGTACTTACGCAAGAAAGCATAACGCGAGGGCAAAATTTGCCGCTTCCAGAACTGTCTTGCTACGGCGTAGGAGATGATGATGGGGAAATTGAATGCGCAGAACCAGTTGTTTTTGAATATGCCGAATTTGGCACAAACATTTGGAGCGAAACGCCCCCTACTGCCACTGGCCATTACCAAGTTAGAGCAAGCGTAGGCGAAAGCGAAAATTACAGCGCGTTTTCCACAACAGCGGAATTTCACATAGAAGAAAAACCTTCTCCTGAAGTAACTCTCACGCAAAACAACATAACTTATGGAAGCCAGCCAAACCCCCAAGTAACCGGCGCTCCCGAAGGCACAACCGTAACCCTAGAATATTCAGTTAGAGATGCAGACGAATGGAGCGAAACAAAACCCGAAAACGCCAACATTTATTCAGTCCGGGTATTTGTCAGCGAAAGCGAAGATTACAATTCCATTACAGTCACAACGCATTTCTCCATCCTAAAAGCATCAGCGCCCGCGCTTTCCAATCCAAGCGGCTTAACAGCAAAAGTCGGCGATCCTCTCCACAGAACCACATTGCCTGAGCAGTGGACTTGGGACACTCCCGACAAAGTTTTTGCCATTGGCGATATTGGCAATTTCATTGTATCTGCCACTTACGCGCCCACCACTCTGCAACTCAATAATTACAACTACGCCGGTGTAAACGGCTATAACGCAGCAACTGAAACCATAACAAGAAACTTAACCGTTTCCGTAACCCTCGTTCCCGACGATGTAATTATACTCCCAATCGCAGACAGGCGCCACACAGGAGCAAAAATTGAACCAATGGTTCTAGTAGGCATTTACTTGGGCGCAGATAGAATACTCCTCCCAAGCAACGCCTACACCGTAACCTACTCCTCCAACACAGACATAGGCACCGCCAACGTCAGCATAATCGGCACAGGCGTTTACGAAAGCATAACCGCCACCGGCACCTTCAAAATAACAGAACACGGCATCACCTCAATCCCAAATCGGGATAATCGGATAATCGGGGTCATCGGGGTTCAGACAATATACTACGATTTAAAAGGCACACCGCTGGGCACAACCAAACCCGCAATCCCAGGCGTATATATTGAGAAACAAGGAAAGCAAACAAAACGCATAGTGGTGCGGTAACGCATCATTGTAGGGGCGAAAGATTTTTCGCCCCTACAATCTTACTGGCGTAGCACAAACTACGCCCCCAATAACAACAAACCCCAATCCCCAATCCCTAATCCCTAATCCCCAACATATTATTTACTAAATTCTAGCAAACAGAGGTTCTCTTTTGAAAAAAAGCATCTATTATTTATTATTCGCTACGCTTGGATTATTCGGCGGCTGGCTTATTTTTGGAGGAACCGAAAAAACGCGCAAACATGCGGAAGAAGCGCAAGAAACAATTTATACCTGCTCAATGCACCCGCAAATTCGGCAACCTGAGTTTGGCAGATGCCCTTTGTGCGCAATGGATTTGACCCCTCTCTCGCTTGACGATGGCTCCGCCGAAGACGAAAATTCTTTTACAATGTCTGCATCGGCAATTGCTCTTTCAAATGTTGAGATTTTGGAAGCAAAAAAAAGCGAACCGCAAAAAACGCTAAGGCTTTACGGAAATATTCAGGCAAACGAGCTTAAAAAACATTCGCAAACAGCGCATATCGGAGGGCGCATAGGGAATTTATTTGTGAATTTTGAAGGCGAGCGAGTGAGAAGGGGGCAAACCTTAGCCAGCATTTATTCGCCAGAGCTTTTAGTTGCGCAGAGAGAATTTTTGGAAATATTAAAACGAGGCCAACCTGACATGGCAGAGGCTGCAAAAAAACGTTTGCAGTTGCTAAAAATCCCGGAAAGCCAAATTTCGAAATTGGAAGAAACGAGTGAGGTCACTCCCTATATAAATATAGTTGCAGACGCAAGCGGAATTGTGACTGCAAAAAGAGTAGAGCGCGGCGAATATGTGGAAGCAGGGGCAATTTTGTTCGACATCGCAGATTTATCTTCCGTGTGGGCAGTGTTTGATGCCTACGAAGCTGACTTGCCATACTTGAAAACTGGCGACCAAATTAGTTTCACGGTAAACGCCTTGCCCGATGTGCTTTTTTTAGGGCGCGTAAATTTTATTTCGCCTATTGTGGATGCCGTATCGCGCACGGCAAAGGTTAGGGTGGAGACTGTGAATAAAGACTCCAGATTAAAACCAGGAATGCTTGCGGGCGCTGTGGTTCAAAATGCAAGGGCAGGCGATGAAGCCATTGTTTTGCCGAGAACCGCCGTGCTTTGGACTGGAGAGCGTTCTGTTGTTTACGTGGCAAAGAAACAGGAAAATGGCGCATTGAGTTTAACTTTGAGAGAAGTTTTGCTCGGGGCTTCTCTTGGAAATAATATTAAAATTCTCTCTGGAATTTCGGAAGGAGAATTTGTTGTTGCAAATGGAGTTTTTGCAGTTGACGCAAGTGCACAGCTTTTAGGAAAAAAATCTATGATGAATTTACCTCAACAAGGAGATGGTATGAATACAGCAACCAAACTAGCCGCTGCTTTGGCTATAGTCTGCACAAGCGCCCTTGCCTGCGAAGGCCACGATGGGCATAACCACGCTGAAACCTCGGCGAAAACTGCTTCCAAGCAAGAGGCGGCTATTGCAAAAGCCTCGCTTTCGGTGCAAGGCGCATGCGGAATGTGCAAAACAGTAATCGAAAATGCGGCAAAGGCTGTGGCGGGTGTTCAATCTGCCAGCTGGGACTTGCAAACGAAAGTTTTGAGCCTGGAATTTGATTCTGGCAAAACCTCGCTCAACGCAGTTAGCAAAGCCATAGCCGCCACCGGTTACGACACCGAAAAGGACAGAGCGCCAGATGCAGCGTATAATGCCTTGCATGGCTGCTGCAAATATACGAGAAATTGAACTGTTGCTAACCATATCCCACACCCTCCAGCACTAAGCCTTGAGGCGGAGCCCATGTTCTTTCGCCTTTAAATTTACCGCTGAAAATTTTTTCTGCGGCGCCAAGCTCAAAACGCCCTCTGCCCACGTCAAAAAGCAAACCTATCATTGAGCGAACTTGCTTGTGCAAAAAACGATTGCCACGTATATGCCAACGTTTATACGCCCCGGTTGTTTCCAAACGAAACTCCGTTATATTGCAAATTGTGCTCTTGCCATCGTTCCTTGGAATGGAAAACGCATTAAAATCATGCTGGCCCAAAAAAAACTTTGCCTCTTTTTCCATAAGCTCGGTATTTAATTTATACCCGCAAACCCAAGCTAGTTCCTTTCCCAAAACTATTTGCTCTGTGCAAAGAGTGTATTGATAATACCTCTCCTTTGCGCTGTAGCGGGCATGGAAATCGCTTGGGCAAGGCTCTAAACTCCTTATGCAGACATTTTTATCGCTTATGGCGTTTACAGAATTTTCAAGGGCACGGCAGTTATATGCCTCGCTTTCAAGGTCAAAATGCGCAACTTGGCCTCTGGCATGAACGCCGGCATCCGTTCTGCCTGCTCCCACAATGCTGATTTTTTGCCTCAAAGCAATGGAAAAAGCTCTTTCTAGCTCGCTTTGAACGGTTTTTTCGCAAATAATGCCATTTTTTAGCTGTTCTTGCCATCCAGAAAAAGCAAAACCGTTATATTCGCAAATAAATTTATAGCGCATCACATAAATTTACTACTTTTATTGACAAATGTGCAAAAAAAATGTATATTTTGCGAAAGGAGTTTCTATATTCGGGAGGTAGTGTTATGAAGTATCCTTTGCAACTAGGACGTCGCCCCAAAGGGAGCGGCAGTGATAATTTTCTTCCTGTGTCTGACCAGGATGAGGACTTGGATGAGTTCGACGAGTTGGGCGAAGAAGAAGATTTGATGGAAGAAGAAGAAGAGGCCTTGGACGAAGAGCTTAATTTTGATAAGCCGCATTTTCGTCGCTTAGGGCTTGATTACGAAGAAGAGGATGAAGAGTGAAGCTTTTAAAAACTTTAGTTTTTTTTGCATTGCCTGCGTTTTTGCTGCTTGCGTGCTCGACAAGCCCGCATAAAGGCGATATTATTGCGATTGCCCCAGCGGAGCAGCACATAGATGAAAAGGCGGAACAGTCAGCATCAATGCCTATAGATTTGACTGAGCCTGTAGGGGCGGCAGGAAAAACTTCTTGGGCTGAGTATAAAGCCGGTATGCAGGCTCTTGAAAAAGACCCTTTGACTGCGTTGCGTTACTTAGACCTTGCATTGAATGAGGTTTATTCTGAACAGCATCTAGACTCTATTGGGCAGCCAGATGACTCGGTTTATTTTTCTTTGATGCCAGTGAGAATAATACTCACCTTGGAGAGCCTCTACCCTAGGCTTGCCAAACTTGCAGATGGAGAATTAATGCATTCAGTGCTGAACGATTACGAAAGCTTTGATTCCTTTGAAGAAACTCCGCTAGACAGCGAGGAAAAAAAACTCATTGGAAATTATTTGGATTCAATGGATTTCTCCAAATTTTCGCTTCCTGTTGAAATAAACGACAGAGTGATGCAGGAAATTCGCTTTTTAACCGTAAATGCGCGCAGCTTTATGGAAGCATCTCTTTCTCGCAAAACGCTTTTGGACAGCATGATTTATGCAAGGATAGAAGCGCGCGGAATGCCAAAGGACTTGGTTTATTTGGCGCTTGTTGAAAGCGGTTTTAAATTAAAAGCCTACAGCAAAGCAAAAGCGGCTGGCGTGTGGCAATTTATACCCTCAACAGGAAAACGCTATGGGATGCCTCAGGATTTTTGGGTGGATATGCGTTACAATCCCGAAGTTGCAACTGAAGCTGCTTTGGACTATCTTTCTTTTCTGTATAAGGAGTTTAACGATTGGCACCTAGCGATGGCGGCTTATAATTGCGGAGAAGGCAGAATAAGAAGGCTTCTTAGAGAGGCTCGCGCAGAAGATCCTGATAAAAAGGTTGCTTACTGGGATTTGAAACTGCCTCGCGAAACAATGCATTATGTTCCTAGAATTTTGGCGGCAATGATTATAGGGCATTATCCAGAGCATTATTCGATTGAAATTAAAAAGCAGAGTTTTATTCCCTTTGACACAGTTACTGTCAAAGACTGCCTTCCTCTTGATAAAGTTGGCAGCGCAGTTGGCGTGAGCGTTAATACTGTGCGAGAGTTGAACCCCGAGCTTATTCGCTGGTGCACTCCGCCGAATCTTAAAAGCTATACGATGAAAATTCCTCAAGGCTCCAGAGAAAAATTTTTGGCAGCTTACGAAAAAATGGACAAAACGCAGCTTGTGCGCTGGCAGCAGTATAAAGTGCAAAAGGGCGATAACCTTGGCAGTATATCAAGGATGTTCGGTTTAAAAGTTGCGGATATTCAATCTGCGAATAATTTGAGCAGCACAAAGCTTAGAATCGGGCAGGTTCTGATTATCCCCATGCCAATGGGCGCAACTGCTCCGAAAAACGCAACTGCCGAAAAAAAACAATCTGCAGAAACGCAAAAAGCCAGCAATGCAGGCTCAGCGAATAGCAATGTGCGAACCTACATTGTTCGCAATGGCGATAACCTTGGCTCCATAGCTCGCCGCCATGGAGTTTCCATGCAAAGCTTGATGACGTGGAACGATTTGCAAAGCAACAAAATTAATGCAGGCCAAAGGCTTTACATTCAAAATCCTTCGAGAGCAAGCGCACCAACAAGCGCGCCAAGCGCACCCATATCTGCATCTGTTCAAGGGGCAACAAGCTACGAGATAAAGCCTGGCGACAACCTGTGGGACATAGCTCGCGCTCATAACGTAACTGTTCAGCAGCTTAAAGACTGGAACCCCGGTTTAGAAAAGAAAATCTTCCCAGGCATGAAGATTAGAGTGGGGGAATGATGGAGGTGAGGGGATTCGAACCCCTGTCCAGAATTCCTTTTGCGTTCGCTCATACATGCGTTCCCTTTGCATTTGAAGTTTCGCTTTTGAAAACGCCCGTAAAGGCTGGCGCAGAACAAAAACTAGCCTGAGAATTTCAAGCTTTGCGTTCAGGCAATCGCAAAACTCTATCCCGCATTGCGTCCGAATGATTTCTCCCAGCGGGCGAGGGAGAAGTTTCGGCGCTGCTATTGTTTAAGCAGCGAGTGCGTACTCTTCGTTTGCACTTGTGTTTTTTAGGCTTTTTACGAGGCCAGCCCACCTCGGCATGCAACTAGCGCATCTGGAATCCTGTCGAAACCAAAGCACCCCCGTGCTTTTTTTAAATATAGTAATTTATGATTAACTCAATGCTTGGGTATGGGCAATGCAAAAACATGCCCTTTTTAGCGAATTTAAGCCGTTTTTTATGAAATTCCCCATACCCCATACCCCAAACCCAAAGCAAGTTAATCAGCGATTACTAAAAAATTCAATTCCTGTGAAACGGGTTCAGCGAATTTAATATGGGGTTTTTTCCGCCGGGCAGATTGCCTTTTACATACCTCACGTCTTCGATAGTGTAAAAAGTGGAGTTATTGCTTGCCTCAATAATCTCGGTTGTTTTGTTTAATAAATGCCTTTGAATTATAATGTAAATGATTTTTACAGGGCCAAATTTGCCGGTTGCTTCCATGGTTGTGAAATTAAAATTGTTTTCTTTCAAATTCTTCAGCAAATCCGAAGAATCATGGTTGGAAATAATGCGAACAACAAGCTGGCCAATAGAAAGTTTGTTTTCAATCTTAATCCCTATAAAAACTCCCAAAGC
>WRMM01000106.1 GCA_009777135.1 Candidatus Fibrimonadales bacterium | reverse complement strand
AACTAAACATTAAGTTTGCCAATTTGAAGTAAATATACATAATTTTTCGGCAATATGCAAGTTTTTTTTTCGCAAAATATGAATTTGTTCCTTGTCCCGAGCTAGTAAAATAAGTTTTTGGGTGCGGTCATGGGGGTAAATTAGAAAAATTTTGGCAAATGGAGAGCCTTAAATAGGAGAGATAAATGCTCTTGAAAATGCAATAGAGAGAGACAAAGGTAAATTAGTTGTGGCACAAAAACCTACGCACAACCCCTCTTTGTCTCCCTCTACCTATAAATATACATAATTTTTTGAAAAAAAGCAAGGGTAAGCAAAAAAAATGTTATTTTTCCAACTCTAAAACCAAATATGCACCGCTATCCCCGTTGCTAGGAACGCCCCGCCTACAGCATAGCCTATAGACTTATTGCTTTTGATTCCTTCCAAACTTAAGGAAAGCCTGCACGCATAGGAGCAATGCTGCGCCGCCAAAGATCGAGCCTGCAATTTCCAGTCCGCAAAAAATCAAAACGCACGACAAAGCTATGAAAAACACAGCTATGACAAAGGCAAGCCAAAGCGATGTTTTCACAATGCTCTGCTCCCCTTTTGTAAGATCCAAACGCTCAAGGTTAAATCTTATCCTTACTTCTTGCTCTTTATCAGCATACTGCATCATCCAACTCACAATAGAAGGCTCTATCTCCTTGAATTTCGCTAGTTCCTCTGGAACAGGCAACAAGCTTTCCTGAACCATAATCCCAACCGCTGTCTGTCTGCCGTCAGCACTGGCTTGCATTTGCTGCTGTCTCTCCATTGTTCACCTACCGAATCCCTGTTTTGCGGTTTGAAAAGCTTTTCCAAAATCGCCAGCCCAATTCTGCATATCGTTCTTCAAGTTTGCTTTATCCATTTCGGGACCTATGTACCGCAAATTGTCTAAATTCGTTATATCATTATATATATCTGCTAACAAAGGGTCGTTGCGTAGCTCAGATACCCTATCAAAAATTCCTGCAATATTGGAAAAAGCTTTCATAATAGGCAATATACAAAACTTTACCGCAAAAAAAATGTCATTTCCCAAACTCTAAAACCAAATATGCACCGCTATCCCTGTTGCTATTGTGAGAAAGGTTGCTATTATTGTCTGAACCACGATTCTCAGGATTTTAGGATTGCCAGGATATTCTGTAAATCCTGCAAATTCTGTGAATTCTGGTTCAGACAATGAGTTATTCTGCGTCATATTTTTCTCCTTGATTTTTCTATCTTACCCCAAAAGGACTGGGAGCGATACTATTATTATATGAGTTTTTAACCTCTAAGGAGGTTTTATTATGCCTAAAGCCAAAGCTAAGGCAATGCATCATCCAAGGTTTGCACAGCTTACTTTGGATTTCACATTCAAAAAGGTCTTTGCCAGCGAAAGCAGGCAGAGCCGTAAGTTTCTTATTTCGCTTATAGAAAGCTTTCTGGGAGAGTATCTGCAAGGCAAAATAAAGAAGATTCAGCTTCTCCCAAACGAGCGGGGCGGCAAAAGCAGAAAGCACAGAGCCGCCGTGTTCGACTTGCACTGCACGGACAACAACGGAAATAGGTTCGTGGTGGAGATGCAGCTTGCCAAGCAGGATTTCTTTATGGGCAGGATGCTCTTCTATCTTAGCTTGGAGATTACCGGGATTGTGAAGAAAGGCAGGGATTACAACTTTGACTTGCCAAGAATCTTTTCTTTGAGCTTCCTCAATTTTGAGCCTGACTTGGCAGCTGGGAGCAGCGATATTGTCCATCACATCGGGCTTGCCAACCTCAAGCATCCCGAAAGGCGGCAAAGCAACATACACCTTGCTCTCGTGGTTCTTCCTAAGTTCAAGAAGACATTGGAGCAATGCAAAACGACCCTCGACCTGTGGCTCTATTTGTTCAAAAACATGCACAAATTGGACGAGATTCCAGCGAAGTTTAGAAAGAACGAATTCAGAGGCGTGTTTGACATAGCTAAAATTTCTAATTTCAATGAAAGGGAACTTCGGAAATATGAGGGCTTGAAGGCAAATTAGAAGAGGCGATATCCAATAAAGGCTCTGCCACATTCCCCACTTCAAACCCTCCTACCCATAAATATACATAATTTTTTGAAAAAAAGCAAGGGTAAGCAAAAAAAATGTTATTTTCCCAACTCTAAATCAGCATCCTATAGGCTAAAATGGCACGCATATAATTTCTGGCTCTAGCGCAACGTCATGATTTTTTTGAACTTCATCAATTATCTTCTTCATCAAAGCCTTGACATCTTTAGCAGTAGCCTCTCCCCTATTCACAATAAAATTAGCATGAAGCTCAGACACCTGCGCATCGCCAACAGCGCTGCCTTTTAATCCGCAGGCATCTATCAAAGCGCCAGCGGATAAGTGGCTAGCAGGATTTTTAAATATTGAACCTGCATTGGGATATTGCAAAGGCTGCTTTTCTTTGCGCCACGCTAAAACTTCTTTTCTGTTCTTATTTATAATTTCCTCAGACACCGGAATAAAATCAAATTCCGCAAAAAGAATTATTTCATCATTGTCTGAACCACGATTTACAGGATTTAAGGATTGGCCCGATTTTTTAAATATACTGCTTCTATAAGAAAATTCGCATTGTTCCTTTGTTCTTGTTATTAACTCGCCATTTTGAGCGATGGATGTTACGTTTTTTATGCAGTCTGAAATTTGCTGGCTGTGCGCTCCTGCGTTCATGTAAATAGCTCCGCCAATAGTGCCCGGAATGCCTTGCAGCTTTTCTATTCCGCCTAAACCATGCGCCGCAGCCTCTTGAATAACGCTGTGCAAAGATTTTCCTGCTATAAAATTTTTCCCTATTTTTATAACTAATCCATCAAAACCTTTGTCGCTAAAAAGAACATTGCTGCCCCCGCCTAAAATAAAATACGCAATTTTAAATTTTCTGCACCAATCCAATAATTCTAAAATTTCTTCAACAGACTCAGGCTCCGCAAAAAACTTAGCAAAACCGCCAATTTTAAATGTGCAATATTTTTTCAGCAAAACATTCCGTTTAATCCCTTTTGGAATATGCCTCCCCAAAACCTGCAAAACCTCATCTCTACACTCCGCTTCTGTCCCATTATTCTCCAATCTCCGCTCTCCGCTCTCAACTCTCAACGGCTTTTGCGTCTGCATCCTCCTCTCAACATCACCCTCGGTTAACCCTTTCCGCAGCAAACGTTGCCTCCGCGCATCTTCATCGGCTTCTACAATCCAAATTTCTTGCATTTTTTTTGAAAATTCCGGCCACTTATGCAAAACTGCGGCTTCTATAAATGGCGGATTTCTTTTTTCAATCTCGCTTTGCAAAACGGGATGGACAATGCTTTCTAAAAGCTTCAGCTTTTGCTCATCGCAAAAAACCAAATCAGCAATGTATTTTCTGTTTATTCCGCTTTCATTGAGCGCTTCTTTGCCAAAATTTTCTGCAATTTTTCTTCGCAGCTCTGCATCTTCTTTGTAAAGCTCGTGCGCAAGAGCGTCTGCATCCAAAACTTCAAAACCTTCGCCGCGCACAATATCTGCAACAAGAGATTTTCCAGAACCTATCAAACCTGTGATGGCTATCATTGATGAGTTCTCTTCTCAACAATAAATCTGGGCCTTTGCTTGGTTTCTAAATAAATTTTGCCTATATATTCGCCAACTATGCCAATGGATAGCAAAATCAAACCGCCAACGCTCCAAAGAGAACATATAATGCTTGACCATCCAGAAACAATAGTGGCGTCCATAAAATATTGATATACGGAATAAGCAATCATAAACAAACTTATTATAAAAATTACCACGCCCAAAATTGTGACCATTCTTATGGGTTTTATAGATAGCGAAGTTATGCCTTCAAGAGCAAATTTTAACATTTTTCTCAGCGGATACTTGCTTTCTCCAGCCAGCCTTTCTTTGCGCTCATAATACGCTATTCCTGTTTTGTAACCCAGCATGGGAACTATGCCGCGCAAAAATAAATTCACTTCCCTGTACTCTGCCAAGGCATTTACAGCGTTTTTGCTCATCAATCTAAAATCAGCATGGTTGTAAATTATCTCTGAACCTAAAACATTTATGAGTTTATAAAAACAATGCGCGGTTATGCGCTTGAAAAACGAATCTTTATCTCTTCTGGCTCTTACTCCATAAACTATTTCGCAGCCAGAGCTATATAATTTCAGCATCTCGTCAATCACGGAAATATCATCTTGCAAATCGGCATCAATAGAAATGCAGGCATCCGCAAATTCCTTAGCTGAAAGCAAGCCGCACAAAAGAGCGTTTTGATGCCCTCTGTTTCTGGAAAGTTTTATTCCAGAAAATTTTTCAGGGCTTTCGTTGCAAAAATTCTCTATCAATTCCCAAGTACCGTCTTTTGAACCATCGTCAACAAATATTATTTTTGAATTCTGCGAAACAACGCCCTCTGCAACAAGCCGCTGAACAACGCCTGATAATTGTTCTGCCGTAGCTGGCAAAACTTCTTTTTCGTTGTAGCAAGGAACAACAATGGCTAAAACAGGGCAAGCCATGGCTAAAACTTCCTCTTTATATCTTCTACTGGCATTTTCATAAAAATAGCCTCTCCTTTGGGAGTTTCATAAGGATTTGGTAAAGATAGCAAATCTAAAACGATGGTTTTCATTTCTTGGGGCGAAAGTTCCATTCCTCTTTGAATTGCCGAGCTATTTGCATAAGAAAGGGCATTTTTTTTGAATATATCGCTTTCTTTGCTCTCGCTTGCGCTTTCCAAAAATCTGATTATCGCAGGACCAGCCGAACCTAGCGGCAAATGAGCAGGAATTCCCCTCAGCTGCCAAGTATTATAGCCAAAAGGCTCTATATGAAAACCAAATTTTTCAAGCTCGCTTTTTTGCTCTTCCAAAATAGGCGATAAAACCGCAGGAACCTCAACCGTTTCAGGGAACAAAAGTTCCTGCCCATCCAAGCTTTCGCCTTTCTGCAAAGCCTGCAAAGCCCGTTCATAAAGAATTGACTTATGCGCCCTGTGCTGGTCTATTATCAGCATGCTTTGCCCTTGTTCGCAAATTATATATGATTTGTCAATTTGAAGGCATTCTGGGGTATGGGGTATGGGGTTTGGGGTTTGGGGTTTGGGGTTCAAGGGATCTTCAAAAGGAATTATGCGATTATCTGGGAATAATTCTTGCGTCTTATTCTCTATACCCCAAACCCCATACCCCATACCCTCATCCGCTTTGCTTTCCGCTATATACGCTGGCGAATTTTCCCTCAACGTATTCACAATGGAAATAGACGGATAAGAAATTGCGTTTTGCAAAGCGTTGTGGATGGCGTGGTTAACTGCCTGAAAAACCAAGCTGTCTCTTGAAAAGCGAACTTCTCTTTTTGCTGGATGAACGTTCACATCAAAGGTTTCCAAAGGCATGTCCAGAAAAATAACGGCTACCGGCGAATAATCTCCGTAAGAGGAATATGCCTGGTTAATGGCTTTGGCTATTAAAGCGTTGTAAATCGGTCGTTTTTGTAAAAATATATAAGGCAAATTTCTTTTGCCTGCCTCCAAACTCTCTGGCGAACTTACAAAACCCCAAACTCTAACGCCAAATTCTTCCCACTCAACCTCTTTCAAATTGCGAGCAACAGAAGCCCCCAAGCAATCCGATATTCTTGCCTGCAAACTTCCCTCTGCCGCACAAAACAGCAAGCGATTATCTGCCCTGTATTCAAAACGCGCATTTTCATTCGCCATTGCAAGCCTTATTATGCAATCTAAAATTCTTGAATTTTCAACAGAATCGCTTTTCAAAAACTCTGCCCGCACAGGAGCATTGAAAAATAAATCATTAACGCTTATAGAAGTTCCAACAGGAATGGCTGCTTCTTCTCTGTTTTTCAAAACCCCGCCATCAAACTCTGCTCTAATTCCAATTGCCGCATTAGTTCTGCTCTCAATAACCAGCTTAGATATTGATGCAATGGAGCTTAGAGCCTCGCCTCTAAACCCATTTGTGCTTAACTTGAACAAATCGCTTGCATCTCTTAATTTTGATGTTGCATGCCTCAAAACGCTTTTTTCAATATCTTCTGGCTCTATTCCGCGGCCATTATCAGAAATTTGAATTAAATCTTTGCCGCCTTTTTTAACAGAAACTTTTATTTGCGTAGCCCCTGCATCAAGGCTATTTTCTACCAACTCCTTTACCGCAGAAGCCGGTCTTTCAATAACTTCGCCGGCAGCAATCTGGTTTATAACATAATCTGGAAGAACCTGTATTTGAGGCATGGGGGTAATTTAGTAAAATCCTGGCTATCTTTTAATTACCCGCCTCTACTCGCCTTCCAATCCGCAATATTTTTCTTTTTGCTGCAAAATTTAACGCCTAGCTTGATAATTTTCTTTCCAGATTTCTTGTAGGGAATAGCATAGCCGTTTTTTTCAATCTGTTTCAAAGCAGCCGCAACGCTGTTGGAATTTCCAAAACAGCTGGCCAAAAATTTGCAAAAGAACTTTTAACCTCGCCGTTTGGGTAAGTCAGCGTGTATAAATTGCTCTCTTTAACAATGCACACCCACGTTGCAGAATACGCACACCCATGTTGCACACATTTTCACAATGTTGTTGCACAAGGGCAGCCACGGCGATGCTGCCCCTACGGCACCATTGATTGCGTATGGATTATTTATTTTGATTATGCCATGGATATGGTCTGGCATCACGATAAATTCGCCGATTTCAATGTTGGGAAATCAAATGCCGGGCCAGGCATTGCCGTCAACGATGTAGGTGCAGCT
>WRMM01000105.1 GCA_009777135.1 Candidatus Fibrimonadales bacterium | reverse complement strand
CAGGCAGGCTTTTGTTAAAGAGGATTTTTTCAGTCCAGATGGCCAAGGTGGCTTGTTTGCTAAAAACTTCATATTTGACCATGATCACTCGGATAGAAAAGTTTATGCATCGGAATCTTCTCACGAATACGTTTTAGACAATGGAGAGATAATTGAGTATCGTTCATATTCCATAGACAGCGTTGGCTCTAGAGAATATGGCAAAACTTATGGTATTTTGCGTAATGAACGCAATCGCATGCAAGATTTCAGATTAAATTTCACGCTTGACTGGATTCCTGTTTTGTCAACATTTTTGCCAATGAGATTTTCATTTAACAGCGGGTTTGTGCAAGACAAGTCCATGCCAAATAATTTCGACTTTTGGGACGAAGAAATGCTCACAAAAAATTTTTGGACAATTCAGCAGAATAACCGTTTTGAATTTTCTCCGAGCTTAAAGTTGCCGCAACTTGCAGGTATAGCTGGTAAAAATGCCGTCAGCGAATTTTTTGATAAATGGAAATGGCGAGAAGTTCGCGCTATATGGAGCGTTGATTTGCAGACAAGCGGTGAAGATTTTACTTTGTGGCAATTGCACGAAGAACAAGGCGTGGATCCATTCCAATACTATTTATTCGGGCTTGGTTTAGGCGATGGTTATGGCAATAGAGGTTTTTGGAATTTGGTTAGTGGCAATATGGGTTTAGATTCGCGAGACGATTACATACGCTTTGCGCAATACAGGAACCAAAGAACGGATTCAATTGTGTATCAAGGCCGTTTTGAACATGCTGTTCGGCGCAATTTAACAACTAACACTGCCTTAACTTTGCCGTTCTGGGATATTGGCGTTAAGGGCGATTTGACATGGACTGAAACTTTCCGGCAAAGAAGAGAAAATCCTCTTTTCATAGACACAACCACAACATGGCCAAAAATAGGAATTGGAGTTGATGTTCCGAACTTTGCTAAGCGTATTGATTTCTTGTCAAGCAAATTTCGCAGCATGTCTACTTCACACCGTTTTGACTACCAGGAGCAGCGCACGGTTCGTCCGTATCAAACTGCAGAAGATGAGTGGCTAACCACAATAGATTTGAATCCATTAATTCGCGTAAGTGCATTAACTCAGGGCAATATTCGCATAGAGAACAGCATTAGATTTAAAATAGAAGAGCGACTGCGACGCACTAAAATAGAATTGCCCGGGACAGATGATTGGCCAGAGGAAGACTACATAAAAGTTCCGTTTCTGCATACAGACTTGGTCGTTGACAAAGGTTATGCTTTTGGCGATGAGCTTTCGATAGCCTACGCTCTTAAAACGAAGCGCGGTTTTCAGTTTTGGCGCTGGTATGTAAAACTGGATAATGATATAGATTTAAGGCTTACAAGCGGTTACAGCTACAGAAAAGTTATACAAGAAGTTTATGCTCCTGTCAATTCTGATTTTTATCTTGATCCTTATAATCCTGAAAATGGAACTACTGGTAAAGTGCATTATGTTTTGACAACGCCAGAAGGCTCTCAGATACCTAGCTACACTCCCGAGCTTTATAGAGTTGACCGCGAAGTAACTACTCGTGCTCATGAATGGTATGTGCGCCCAAGCGCAGGCTATTCATTCAGCAAAATGGCAAGCGCAAGCGCATACATAGAATATCGCCGTTTGATTGAGCAAATGCACAGCGGCGACACCCACACCCGTCAAACTCTCACTTTTGAGATTGCGGTAATGCTGAGATTTAATTAAAAGGAGTGGATTACCTTAACATTCTATACGTAGATTCTGCTTGCAGAGTGTCGCCCAGATTGTAGAAAGCGTTGCCCACGTTTTCTATGCCTATTCGCGCGGCTGCGCTGCCCGCTTTCATTGCTTTTTGATAGTGCGCAAGCGCTTCGCCAAATCTTTTTTGCTTAAAGTAAATTTCTGCCAAGTCCATTTCAAGTTCTCTAATGCCAAGCCCTGAGGCAATTCCCTGCTCCAAAGTCCAAATTGCCATCCATGGCGAATTGGCGCTTTCGTAAAGGCTTGCCAAATACCTGCGGGCATTGTAATTTTTGCTGTCTAGATACAAGCCGTTTTCCATAGAGCGAATTGCCGCTTTAAGCGAGTCTTGCTGCAAATAATAATAAGACAAGGTGTAATGCAAATCTTGCGAAACATTAATGCTTTTTTGCAAAGCTTTTTGCAAAACTTCCACCGCCAATTCAAAATCACCTGTTTGCCGAGCGCACTCCGCAAGCCCCAGCCATGCTTCCAGCCTGTCTGGATTCTCATTCAATGTTTGCTCAAAATATCTCTCTGCCAAAACATGAGCTTTTAAATTCAAATACGCAGAAGCCATTGCGTAGCTCAAATGCTCGCTTTTTTCGCCAAGCTCCTCCGCCCTGCTATAATACACAATCGCTTGCCCATAGCCCCCGTATGAATACGAAATATCGCCTAAAAGCACCCAAGGCTTTGCAAAATTCGGCGCAAGCTCTGCCGCCCTTTTGTAAGCAAACATAGCCCTGTTATTTGCGCCCAAGTGCACAAAAGAATTCCCTAAATTAAACCAGGCATAAGGCTCAAGCTGCTCATTATTTATCGCTGCCCTGTACATGGGAACCGCCTCTTGATATTTGCCGGCGTCGTAAAGCTCATTAGCTCTTTTGAAAAAATCCTGAGAAAAAGCAAGCGAAACAAAAACGGCAAACAAACTGGCTATGCGCATAATTTGCTCCGCTACTCGTGTCTTTTATAATCGTCTTCCACTCTGATAATATCGTCTTCGCCTGTATATTGCCCAACCTGCACCTCAACAATCACCAAAGGCAGTTTGCCTTCATTCTGCAAACGATGAATTGAGCCAGCAGAAATATAAATAGATTCGTTTGGGCTAACATAAACGGTTTTGTCGTTAACGGTTGCGGTTGCCATTCCGCTCACAACAACCCAATGCTCCGAGCGATACAAATGTTTTTGCAAAGAAATTCTTGAGCCAGGGTTCACAGAAATGCACTTAACCTTGAAATGAGCATATTCGTATATAACGGTATATGTTCCCCAAGGGCGAACAACAGTTTGCGGAGAGTGCAGCAAATCTGGCCGCTTGTCCTTTAACTTCTCTACCAAGCTTTTCACTTTTTGGCAGCTTTCAAGCGGCGCAACCAAAAGAGCATCGGCAGTGTCAACAACCATCATATCATTCAAATCTATTGTGGTTATTTGCCTGTTTGAACTCATAACCAGATTATTTTTTGAATCCACGGCAATGTGATTTTTATCTTGCGTATTTCCGTTGCTATCATGAGGCAATTCATTGTAAAGGCTTTCAAAGCTGCCCAAATCCGACCAGCCTATTGAGCACGGAACAACGCTCACATTTTTTGATTTTTCCATAACCGCATAGTCTATGGAGTCTGCGGGAATTTTTGCCATATCCTCGTGATGAATGCGAACCATTGAAGATTCTACCGCTGCCTTTTCATACGCTTCTTTGCATGCAGCCAGCATATCTGGGGCATACTCGCTCAGCTCTTTTAAAAACACGCCTGCCTTAAAGCAGAATATGCCGCTGTTCCAGTAAAAATTACCGCTAGCTACATATTTTTTTGCTGTTTCCAAATCCGGTTTTTCAACAAATCTTTTTGCCTTCTCCCCTTCTGCTTCTATGTATCCATAACCCGTTTCCGGCCCTGTTGGCTTTAAGCCGAATGTAACCAGATTTCCAGCTTTTGCAAGTTCTGCCGCTCGCGCAACCGCTTTGGAATAAGCCTCCGAATCCCTAATCAAATGGTCGCTCGGAGAAACCAAAACAACTTCATCTTCTGAAATTCCCAAACATGCAAGGGCTATTGCTGGCGCAGTGTTTCTGCCCACTGGCTCCAGCATAAAAGAAGCTTCGCCAGCCTCTACTTGCTGCAGTTGCTCTTTAGCCAAAAAATATTGCTCTGCATTGCTTACAATGCACTGCTGCGAGCAAAAATCGCTATTCACAAGCACCGTGCGCTGAAACAGCGAATATTCGCCAAAAATTTTAACAAACTGCTTGGGCATCAAAACGCGGCTCAAAGGCCAAAGCCTAGTGCCAGCGCCACCGCAAAGAATCAAGTTTACCATGAGGTATTAACCCTCAGCTACTGGCTCGTCCACAGCTGGTTTCTGCAGCAGCGCTTTCATGGAAAGTTTAACTTTGCCTTTTGGATCAACTCCCAAACACAGCACCGTAACTTCATCGCCTAAGCGCAGAACGTCTTCCACTTTTTCCAAACGCTGTTCAGAAATTTCGGAAATGTGAATCAAACCATCTCTGCCTGGCAAAATTTCAACAAAAGCGCCAAAAGGCTGAATGGATTTTACCTTGCCTTTATAGATTTTGTTCGGCTCTGGTTCGCTTGTGATTTCTTCAATCATCTGCTTTGCCATTGAACCTGCTTTTGCGCCAGGCGCGGCTATTTCCAAACTTCCGTCATCGCTGATATTTATTTTGCAGCCGGTTTGCGATTGGATTTTTTTAATCACTGCGCCGCCAGAGCCTATAACATCGCGAATTTTGTTTGTTGGAACGCGCATCTGAATCATGGTTGGAGCAAGCCTGGAAAGTTTTGCGCGCGGTTCAGAGATTGCTTCTTTCATTTTATTTATTATGTGCAAACGTCCCAGCCTTGCCTGCTCAAGAGCCTTAGCCATAAGCTCGGGTGTTATGCCTTTTATTTTGATATCCATCTGGAATGCGGTAATTCCGTTTTCCGTTCCGGTAACCTTGAAATCCATATCGCCAAGATGATCTTCAGTGCCTGTTATGTCGGAGAGAATTTCAATTTTTCCGCCTTCGCTCACAGAGCCTTTTTCTGAAATCAAACCCATTGCAATCCCTGCAACCGGGCCGCTTATGGGAACTCCCGCATCCATCAATGAAAGCGAACCGCCGCAAACAGAAGCCATGGAAGAAGAACCATTGGATTCAAAAATTTCTGACACAACGCGAATTGTGTAAGGGAAACCTTCGGGTGTAGGCAGCACTGCATTCAAAGAACGCTCTGCCAAATGCCCGTGGCCAATTTCTCTGCGAGAAGTGCCGAGTTTTTTCACTTCGCCAACCGAGAACGGAGGAAAGTTGTAATGAAGCATGTAGCTTTTTGTTACATCGCCCTGCAATGTTTCAATATGCTGCTCGTCATTTTTTGTGCCAAGCGTGCAAGTCACAAGGCCCTGCGTTTCTCCGCGCTGGAAAATTGCGGAGCCGTGAGAACGCGGCAAAATCCCGAGCTGAATTTCAATGTCGCGAATGTCCGTTGTTTTGCGGCCATCTATGCGAACGCCTTCATCTAAAATCATTTTGCGCATTGTGTCGCGCTGAAGGTCTTTGAATGCGGCTTTCGCAAGCGGTTTCAAAGATTCGTCTTCTGCAATGATTGCGGCCACAGCTTCGCTTGCAAGGGCTTTTTCTTCTAGAGCCGCTATTGCAGGGTAATGCTGTGTTTTTACCATTGGGGTGTGAAGCGTGCTGTGCAGCTCATCGTAAACTGCCGCCTTAATTGCTTCGGCTATTTTCTCGGCATTTTCATTTTCTGTTTTAGGCGTCAAAACCATTTTTTGCTTTGCCAAGCGCGCAACCAGCTCGGTTTGCGCCCTGCACAATTCCTTGATAGCCTCGTGCCCTGCCAAAATTGCATCTATCATAGTTTGCTCGGAAACTTCGTAAGCACCGCCTTCAACCATGTTCACGCTGCTGGCCGTGCCGCCAACCACCATGTCAAGCTCGCAAATATCCAATTGCGCAAATGTGGGGTTTATAATGGGTTTGCCATCAACAATGGCTACTCGCACAGCGGCAACCTGCTCTTCGAATGGAAGCTCGGAAAGCCCTATGGCAATGCTGGCAGCGCTAACTCCAAGAGTATCGGCTTCAAAATTTTTGTCTGCGCTCAGCACCTGAACTATTACCTGCACCTCGCGGGTAAAGCCTTCTGGAAACATGGGGCGAATCGGGCGGTCAACGATCCTCGCCTTGAGGGTCTCGTCATCGCCTGGCTGCGCTTCTCTCCTCTTATAGCCGCCTGGCAAACGGCCTGCAGCGTAGGCTTTTTCCCTAAACTCAACGGTAAGCGGAAAGAAATCCGAATCTTTTTCCGGTCCAAAGCACACGGTGGCAAGCACAAAGGCATCGCCCATTCTAACTACCGCAGAACCAGAGGCTTGTTTAGCCAAGCGACCTGTTTCTAAAATAAGTTCTCTTCCGTCTGGCAATTTAGCAACGGCCTCTTCGGCCTTTAGCATTTTAAATTCTTGCATAAATCCCCCTGCTTAGCTGACGTTGCCGCGTAAATTAAGTTCTTTGTGCAAGGCGCGGTAGCCTTCCAAATCCTGGCGAGCATAGTATTTCAGGAGTCTTTTGCGTTTAGATACCAGCATTTGCAATCCGCGGAGAGAATGCACATCTTTGCGGTTTTTGCTGCAATGCCCAGTTAAATTAGCTATGCGCTCTGTCAGAATGCCTATTTGCGAACGCACATTGCCTGAATCGCTTGCATTTTTGCCTAATCTTGTTATAATCTCGGCAGTTTTCTCTTTTGTAATGGTAGCCATCACTTTTTTCCTTCTAAAATTGTGTTAAGAGGGAAATATAGAAAAAACTTTATTGCTTTATCTTAGACACTGCCGATAATACCTTTGAGGAAATTTTTTGTTTTGAAGAAACTTTTGGTTTTTGGGCTTTGCCTAAAGACTTGCCAGCCGGAGCTATTGACTTATAAGCATAAATTGCATTTTCGTATTCATATTCGTATCCTGGCGGGCAAGTATTGCTTAGTATATCCTCAGTCCAATAAGCATCATCTAAAATCCAGAAATTACCTG
>WRMM01000104.1 GCA_009777135.1 Candidatus Fibrimonadales bacterium | reverse complement strand
TGAGCAGAACCGCAGAATTTGGCCGCATTTCAGAGATCGCAGAGTAGATTTGTATTACGATATTTTGAATATGTGGATAGACAATGGAAAATAACCGCTATCCGGCGGAGTGGGAAGAGCAAGCGGCTACATGGCTTGCTTTGCCGATAAATGAAGAGAACTGGGCGCCTCGCAGGGAAAAAATAGATGTTTTTTATTCCAAGCTCATAGAGACTATTTCTCGTTTTCAGCCTGTGAAAATTTTAGACGATTTGCAAATTCCGCACAATGATGTTTGGATTAGGGACTACGGTCCTTTTTTTGTTGAATGCAATGGCAAATTAAATGCAGTGAGCTATGAGTTCAATTCTTGGGGCGAAAAATTTCCGCCATGGGATTTAGACAACGCTGTTCCAGAAAAAATTGCTGAAAAGCTTGGAGTTCCCTGCGCAAAGCGCAATTGGATTTTAGAAGGCGGGGCAATGGAGTTCAACGGCGATGGTCTTTGCATTACAACTGCTCCGTGTCTTTTTGGAGAAAAGCGAAACTGCGAAAAGCAGAAAAATGAATTGCTGAAAGATTTGCAAAAATCACTTGGCATTAAATCGCTTAAAATTTTGCCAGATGGTTTGGAAGGCGACCACACAGACGGACATATAGATAATTTGGCGCGTTTTGTTGCTGAGAATAGGGTAGTGATTGCTGCTGGGTTTGAGCAGAGCAAAAAAGAAATTGAGGTTTGGCTTGCCGAGCATTACGAAAACGCAAAAGTAGATACGCTGCCTTTGCCGCCGATAACAGCTTCTTCTTATATGAATTTTATTTTTGCAAATGGCGGTTTGATTGTGCCAATATATAATTGCGAAGCAGACTCCTTGGCTTTGGAATATTTTAAGAAAGTGTTTCCAGACAGAGAAGTTATAGGCATGGATTGCTCCGTTCCCATTGAAGAAGGCGGTAGCTTGCATTGCTTGTCTAAGCAGGAACCTAAGGCACAAATCTGAATTCTTTTGTGAATCTTTGCTGAACGGGAACTCCGCCTACCAAAGCTGGAGAGAATTTGTATTGCCGAACTGCAGCTAAAGCCGCTGTTTCAAAGCCAAAGCCTGCTGGCTCAACAATGGTTGCAAAGGCTTCTGAAACATTTCCGTTTCTGTCTATTACCATGTAAATGGTTGCAAAGCCGGCAACTCCGCGTCTTTTTGCCTGCGTTGGATATTCGGCTGGAACTTCTCTTAATAATTTTGCCTCAACTTCAACATCTTCCGCATTGTAAATTATATTTTCCATCCCGCCGCTGCCTATGGAAACTCCGCTTTCTCCTGCGCCCGCAAGCGATAAATCCATTGAAAATCCTTTTATGCCTTTATTCAAACTGCTTTGCGCCTGGTTAGGCCTGAACTGATTGCTCCTTTGGATTTCCCTGATTGCTCTTTGCTGAATTTCTTTTTTAGGCTCTTGAACCAGAACCTCAACTTCGCGTGGCGTAATTTTATTTTTATCGCTTTCTGCATATTCTTTTGAAAAAAACACTGCATTCAGAATTGGAACAGCCAAAAAAAACGCTGCATTTATTATGAAAGCTAGCAAGACTATTATAATTATTCTTAATATATAGCCCACACCCATGTTTTCTCCAACGCTTCTATCCATGGATACACTTGCTTTTCTCCTTTTGCCATGGCAGAAATTCTGCCTAGGAATGAGTAGCCGTAATTGTTTATGTGCTCAATTTCTACTCTAGCGCTTTTTCTTAAACCAGCTTTTTCTTTTGCTGCTTCAACGGCTCGCTCAAAACCACCCACTTCATCCACCAAGCCATTGCTGATTGCGTCCATTCCTATGAATATTTTGCCGCCTCCCAGCAGCTCCATTTGCTCTTCGCCAAGTTTTCTGCTTTCTGCCACAACGCCAGAAAAGCGTGAATAAAAATCATCCATATATTCTTGAAGAGCAAGGCTGTCTTGCTCCGAAAATCCGCCAAATACGCTTTCGGAATTTGCGCTTTCATGCGTTTTTACAACTTCGGTTTTTATTTTCAGTTTTGAAAGCAGTCCGCTGAAATCTGGTTTGCCGCCGTAAATTCCTATGCTCCCAACAACGCTGCCTGCCTCTGCTACAATTTTGTCTGCAGCGCATGCTGTGTAATACGCTCCGCTGGCTGCCATGTCGCCAATGCTTGCTATAATTGGCATCCCGCTCTCTCTCAGCGTTTTAAGAGAATGCCAAAGCTCGTCTGAGGCTACTGCCGAACCGCCTGGTGAATTTATGCGCAAAATCAAGGCTTTGTATTTTCCTGAATATCCAATTTCATTTATTATAGCTATTAAATCGGCAACTCCTGCAACGCTTTTTCCAAACAATGGGTCATTTGAGCCATATCCGCTAACTATCATGCCGTCAATATTCAGCACAGCGATTTTCGTTCTTGGCTGCCAAGAATTTGAATACAGTTTTTCGCTGCTCAAATACCAGTTATTCAAATACGCATTTTTATTTTCCACTCCCAGCAAAACTTTGGAAACATATTTTGGAACATCTTCCAAGTAGAGAATTGTATCTGCCAAGCCGTTGTTTTTTGCAGAGCCTGCGGTAAGTTTTGGATTGTTTGCAATGCTGTCTAAAAATTCCGGCGAAAGCTTTCTGGATGCAGCCACCGTATCTCTCACTATATTCCACCATCCATTCAAAACAGCCTGCAAATTTTCCCTAGCCTCGCTGCTCATGGAATCTAAAGCGTAATGCTCCATTGCTGATTTATAATCGCCATGCCTTATCATTTCAAATTTTATTCCAGCCCAGTCAAATAAACCCTTGTAATATAAAACCTCGCTAGAAAGCCCCTTGAAATTAACGAATGCCGATGGTTGCAAAATTATTTTATCTGCTGCGGAAGCTGCATATACAACGGCAGGGCGGTAGCTGTTTGTGTAGGCGGCAACTTTTTTGCCTTTGCTTCTCAGGGAATAAATTCCTCTGCGAATTTCTTGTGAAATGCTAAGCCCGCCGCCATAATGAGAAAAATCAAAAACTATTGCCCTTGCGCTTGATTTTTCGAGCAATGCAAAGGTATTTTGCAAAGTTTCCAAATCATCTACTTGCCGCCCAAGCAGGCTCCATCCGCTGTTTTTTTCATTTATGTTTCCAAGAATAATGCGAACCATGCCAGTATTTTCCAATGCGCTCCGATTCAAATTTGAATGCAATATCATATTAAACTTTTTGAAATTTAAGTCTGAGTTAAAATCCTCTGAAACAAAGGCAACGGAACTATTCATATATGAGCCAAACGTGGTGGAAAACGAAAGACGGAAAGGAAATTCTAAACCCAGCGTCCAGTCAAAAGCCTCTAGTTCAAGCAAAAAATTTTGCTCTGCCTGCGAGGGGCGTTTCAGCTGCTCATAATTTTTCACTCCTAGATTCCAAGTTGTTGTTATTCCGCCAAAGGGTCGCAGCGAAAGCCCTATATTTTGCATTCTATTTTGGTAAAAACCATATTGAACAAATTGTTCGCTCCAAAAACCTAGCGAAGCAAAAGAAGCGGGGCGCCAAATGAAACCCGGCGACCAAGAAAAAGCAGTTCCGTTTTCTTCTGAAATTCTGATTGCCGAAAGCCTGTTGCCTAAAAAGAATGAACGGCTTGAGTTGAATTCGCTTTTTACAATAGACCATTCGCTTCTGTCATAGCCGTTTTTCCCATTTGTCCAGTCAAATGCCATTCCATAATTCGCTCCCCAGAATCCGAACAGAAAATTATTCATTCCGCTGATATCTTCTTTGTTTTTTTCATAGCCAAAAATTGTGCCCGAGCCTCCATAAGCGCTTAACGCCGCAGGATTCCCTTGCATACCTGCGCCCTGCGAAAGCGAGGCAAAGCGGCTTTCACCAGAAACAGAGGCAAAAACGGACGCTGCGAACAGGATTATTAAAAGGAGTGGCATTGGGAGTAAAATAGAAATGCTGATTGGCACGCTTTTTATAAAAACTAGCTCTAGCTATTGCAAGTTAAATCAGAGATTACTGATTTTCTATCTTATATCCTTATGCGCTTCAAGGCTATATTTCTGTTTTTCTCCTTTCTATTCATGCTATTCTGCGCGTGCTCGGATAATAACAGAAACCCTACTTTTCCCTTTGAAAGGACGGTTTTGGATGTAACTATTGTCAAGCGGTGCGCAGATGGGACTTTTGCGCCCGGGGCCAACTGCTACCTTCTACGGTGGCAGCACCCTATTGAAAAAAAAGATTTGGAAAGCTTTTATGTGTGGCTAGACACAAACATTGTGAATGATTCAACTCAAAAAATATCGCAAACGCAAATGGACCAAGCATTGAAAATCATTCCTTACAATGACAGAGGGGATGGGGATTCTTTGGATTTAACAAATTTAATAAGCGAATATTTAGAAAGAGACAGTGTGCACATTGCTATCTGGGCAAAATACTCGAGCAATGACCAAGGCGTTGTTCAGCATCTGTATGCTCATTTTGGTGATGATGTTCCGCCTGCAATAGTATCTTTTCGAGACTCAGCGTCTGCAAATGCAATCTGGATAGACTGGATTCGTCCCGTAGATCAAAGAGACTTTTATTTTCCTGATTTGATGGATGGCCCTATAGCCGGATATAATGTTACCATAAAGGCAGAAACAACACCTTCAACAGAGGATATAAGGTATATATCATTATATACTAGCGTAGCTGAAAATCCCATAAGCTCCATTAATTTTAGGCGGTTTCAAATTTTCAATAAAGACGGGCGCGAAGTTAAACTAGTAAGTGTGAGCAATAATGACCCAAGGGTTTTAAGATTTGCCATAATTGATGGAAAAGGCTTTGCTAACGATAATATGTTGGAAAATGAATGGAGAATGGTAATTACTGGACTAAGACCAGAACATACATATAACGTAACCATGGTCGCTTATGACAGTTCAGGGAATTCTTCAGCCGAAGAAAGCAGAAACATAAGAACAACCGATGCAATACCGCCGACCATAGCAAACGAATTTTGGTCTTACACAGACCCTGAAGACGGACTCTATAGCCTTGACTCAAATCGTTTGATTTTATTTTGGCCTCGCAGTCTTGACCCTCTTCCAAACGGAGGCTACAGAGAAGTGAGAGGCTATTCAATTGAACAATTAAACAATGGTGTTTGGCAACCCATTCCTCCAAGAATTTCTGCTATTAAAACCGATTTAAACAGATTTCGTTTGGAAAATGGCGCAATGGCAGAAGACCCTAGCGGAGAATTTGTAAACGATACTCTGCGCTGGATTTTGCCAGGCGAAACTATCACCCTACGCATACGGGCAATTGACAGTTCTGGGCATTATTCAGTCGCTTGGATAGAAACCATCAATGTTTCAAGAGGCGAACTTGGAAAAACCAATTGCCCTGAAAATTTTTCTCCTGTATGCATGGAAAGATCGGAAGATAATATTTGCAACAAAGTTTTTTGCATGGAAAAATTGCAACATGCCGAGGGAAATAATTTTAAAAGAAATATTCTTTATATTGAAGCGAAAAAAGCTTGCGAAGCTTTAAGTTTTAATCTCTGTACCGAAGAAGAATGGAATGCAGCCTGCAATAGCGGCGGTTCCGATTACGGAATTATAGAAGAAAAAGATGAAAACGGGATTTTTTCTCCGAATGAATTTTTGTTCCAGTATTGCGGCGTTGGTACTGCAGATCCGCTCTCCGCAAACAATGTTGATAAAAGAAATAAAATTTGCGCCAGCCAAGACGGCATTAGAGATTTGCCCGGGCATTTGCAAGAATGGGTAATAAGCATAGGAGAAGACGGCAAAGAAGTACCGTTGTTAAAAGGAACCAGCCACGCAGTTTTCCAAGGAGCTTCAAGAACAGAGCTAGCGCAATGCAGAAATCGCTTTACACCAACGCGCATAAGACCAAGATATACCACCGAAACTGTTTATTTATACAAAAGCGGATCACGCATAGACACTCTGCTGACAAAAGACACGCTTAGAACTATCTTTGATTCTCTGACACCATCTTTCTTTAAAGATACTCTTTTGGTTTATAACTTAAAAAGTTTAAGTGCCGCACAGCTTGGAATTGATTATGTAGACCAAAAGGAATACCGCAGGCGAGGCGGTGATGCGTGGCTCAATGTGCTTTGGCAGGGTTTGAACTACGAGCCAAAAGAAAAATGGCAAGTTTTGATTTTAGGAACAGAAAGCATAAACGCCTCAAACTTCTTCCTTGACCCAACTGTAGGGTTTAGGTGCTGCACGGGCAATTTTTCTATATTATCGCCATGAAATCTCTCTTTTTAGCGCTCTTCGCTTTGTGCCTTGCAGCTTGCATAGATGAATATTCCGACACCATTGTTTTGCAAAACGATGGCAGCGCAACGTTTCTTGCTAGCATTTATCCCTGCGAGCCTGACTCAACTTTTATAGAGAACATAAAAAGCAACTACGAGTCCATTGAAGGGCTTAAATTGGATTCCGCATGGCTTTTGCAAAAAGATTCGCTTTATTCGCTAAATTTTAGACTGACTTTTGAAAACCTGCTCTCTTGGCAAGGCGACAAAAAATTTGAGAAAGATTTTATAGGAAATATTTCCTTGAAAAAAATAGATAGCCTGGAAAACGGATATTCTTTTGAACGCATTATAAATTACAATGCAGAAGGCGAAGACGGCGCTATTGTGCCAGAAGAAAGCATTTCGCCCTTTGCTTTGGAACAAATATCCGGCAGCGATTCTGCCTACTGGGAATATGTTCTGGTTTTGCCGCAGGGCGCAAAACTCATTTCCAACGAAAATCAGGATGCTCTTCGCTGGAAATTCCCTGCAGAAGAAGCCATTGCAACACG
>WRMM01000103.1 GCA_009777135.1 Candidatus Fibrimonadales bacterium | reverse complement strand
GTTGTTAAATACTCGCTTCCGAAAGATAATAAAACAATAATGGCAAGTCAATATAAATTGTATTTGCCGAGTGAAAAAGAATTGCTTAAAGAACTCAAAAAAATAGCTCCACCGCCTTGTCTTCGTTCATAATGTGCTCAGGTTTCTGGTTCGCTTTGGATGCTAAGGAACGGGAGTTTGCCATGGGGTTGTGGAGGAGGGTGAGGGCTAGAGTTCCTTTTTAAGCATTTCGTAAATCTCTTGCCAGGACTTTTGCCAAAGCAATGTTTCGGCATTGGAAAGTTGCTCATAAAGTTTAGTTGCAAAAAATGTTTTTATAGCAGTAGATTCTTGCATTTCATAATCTTCTATGAAAGAATTTATAATAGAGTCTGTCATATCTTCAACAGTGAATAAGAAATCTTTATTTTCAATAATCTCCAAAGCATAAAGGGAATCAATTGTGCAAAAACAAATCTGATGAGTTGGTTCGCCAAAAGTCAATTTTTCAATTAAAGTATCAATAGAAATTGTACCTTGAATGTATTTTTGTATTTGCCTTGTTATCCTATCATTCGCAATTGGTCCCTCAACAATATCAAAGTTATGGGCAGGTTGAGCGATTTCTCTATCCCTGTTCATAATAATAAATTCAACCCATTCTCTAGAAATATCAAATTGCTTTACAGACAAACCAGCTCTTTCTGGATAAAGCTCGTAGTATTTAAACTCTGTAACAACCGCTTTCCCTCCATTTTCCCTAGCAATTTGCATTGCTCGCTGATGGGCATGCTTGCGAATTTTCGTTACATAAAATCCTTTGCCAAAATCCTTAAAATCACCGCTTTTTGCCAAATCAATGGTTTCTACTCTAACATTGCTTCCGTGAAATACTTGCATTAAAGATAGCCTCCGTTATTTCTGCAAACTTTAAGCAAAGTATTATGTGTGCGAATTTCACTTTGCGTATGCTCATATTCATAATTGTCAAAAAGAAATTGCAAGCCGCCATATTCATCCAAGTATTTTACAACTTCCGATGCAGGCCTTTTAAAACCGCGAGCAAAGCCTATTATTATCCAATTTATATAGGAAATACGATATTTTGCTTCATCATCAAGCTTTCTTTTCATATTCAAAACCTCAATTTGACAATCAATGGCAATATATAAAATTTTCCATCTCCAATTCTCTGAAACAAATTTCAACGCTCGTTTTTCTACGGCCTACCGAAACGCAATTACCTCAACGCCATAATCTGCTCTTTTGGCAATTGGGTTATACGGGCCACACGTGCAAGGCTAAGCCCATCTTTGAGCATATTCTTAGCGACTCCAATAATACCTTGATATCCAAATATTTCATGAATAAAAGCGAAAAGCTAAGAAAAAAATGCTAATGCTAGATGGGTAATTGTAGTTTTTTCTTAATCCACTCTAAAACCTCCCCTCTCTCATTTCCATTCAACCCCACAAATAATGCACTCACTGCAAACAACGTGAAGAAAGTTCCAAGGCAAGTTAAAAATCCTTGCCATCCGCTCATTTTCAAAGTAATATAAAACGGCAGAGGAATAGAAATTGCCCCAACAGCAAAACATTTAACCAAAGATTGACTAACAAAACGTCGGATGGAGAAACCTGTCAATTTTCTTAGTGACAATACCGCATAAATCATTCTGAAAAAATTTACAAATATTTGTGAACATATATAGCCAATAGGCGAAAAATGCAAACCGAAGTACACTAGAGGGAAAATAAGCATAACCATAAAGCTATCTATTATTCGAAATTTCTTATTTTTGCCTGTAGAAAGTATTCCGTGAAAAATTGGCCAAAAACTAATCCATACTAATGTATTTGCAATAGCCAGCTGGCAGAAAATCCCTGCGTAATCAGGGACTATTTTTAACCATAAGCCCAAAACAAAATCTATTTGTAAAGCTAACGGGGTCATAAACATAAAACTCAAAAGAAAGCAAAATTTGCTTGAGCGAATGATCAATTTGTAAAAATAATCCATTTCACCTGTAGCCAAAGTTTTTGTTATTTGCGGGTTGACTGCTGCAAAAAAATTGTTTGTAAATTGCTGTGTTGCATTCACGACTTGTTGAGAAACTCCATTTGCCGCATTCAATAGAACTCCATAAAACCTATTGAGCAAAAAAATTCCGCCTTGCACAGCTAAAATTGCAGAAGCTACCCCCAACAGTTCATACCCCCCAAACCCCATCCTCTCCCTAAACATCTTCCCATCCCAAAACCACTTAAACCGTGTCTCAGGAAAATTCCGCAAACAATAAACTCTGTAAAAAACCGCCATAACAACATAAACTGAAAAAAGCAACACCGCATAAAACTTCAGCTTATCAACAGGCGCAAACCCCAACGCCAACGCAACTACCAGCTTAAACACCGCATCCGCAATTCCAGCGTATGCATAAACTTTCATCCTCTCATGTGCATTAATAGCCACCATATAAGGCATTTGCAAAATACCAATGCAAGCCGTGAAAATTGTAAACTGGTAAACAAAATTAGCCGCCTCAATTCTCTCCTCTGGAATAACAAGCTGCGTATTCAAAAACCAAAGCCCAACAGTTTCCCCAAGAATCAAAATTATAAGCGCAGTGAAAATATGAATAACAACGCTCAAACTAAACGTTTTCTTTAATGCTTCAAAATCCCCCTTACCCAAATCAAAAGTAAAAAACCTGCCCGTAGCACTATGCATAGCATTTTGAATAAAACTAAACATAACTATAACCCCACCCACAACGTTGTAAACGCCAAAATCCTCAACGCCAAGCTGCGCCAGCACCTCGCGGCTTGTGTAAAGCCCAACGCCAAGGGTTAAAATGCTGCGGAAATACAAAAACAACGTATTCTTTGCTATGCGTTTGTTGTTTTCGGATGTGGTCATTTATTGGCCGTTAATCTCAAAATCAAGCTGATGGTAGTTTCTATTTTGTTCACGCAAATAATATAGAAATTCACCGGCTTTTCCATTAGCCGCTTGCTCAAGTAGCGATATTTGCGGCGAGTGCATTGTTTCTTGGATTGAGCGTAGGTTTGATTGAGTTTGTGAAAGCAAGAGTTAGGAAATCGGGTCAATCCTAAAATCGGGGTCATTGAGGTTCAGACAACCTACCCCAATCCCAATTGCCGCTTTGCCTTAGCCAAAGGCATGCCGCTCTCCCAAAGAGCAAGCAACTTTTTCATGCCCTTCTCCTCGGCATACTCCAACTGCGCTTTCTTATCTGCTCTAGCCATCATGCGAGCCGTATATTGACTGAATTCCATATTGGTAAATTTAGAAATTTTTGCAAGCTCAAACAGCCTGTCGAAAAAACTTCCACTTAACTGCTTAGGTTTATTTTCAAGCTTATGCGAATTGCGCAAAGTAAAAATGAGCTTGTCCTGCAAGCTCTCGCATTCATCTATCGCTTTCTTGAATCTGGGCAGTATAACAAAAGCAAAACCCGTGCAATCATACCTTATTTCAGGATAGTCATCGTCATGCAGAGACAGATATTGAACAATATTATTGTTTCCATCCATGCCTTCAGGCTCAAAATCAAGGAAATTCAGGGAATAAGTATTTGGGAAATTGAAATCCCAATCGCTGCCTTTTTTGCCGGAATTGGCAATGGACATGCTAGAATAAAAGATGGCTCTTTTGACGAAATGCTTCTGCGAGTTCACCTGCATTTCCACAATGAACTTATTCCCTCTGGTATCCTCGCAGCGTATGTCAAGAACGGCATCCCTGCTGTATTTGGTTTTCCCTTGAATATACGGGTTTCTAATAACCACATCCTTAATGGGATGCGCAAGCTTCTTTTCAAGAAAAATATTCAGCGTTTTGGCAAGCAAGCTTTTGTCATCCTCGCTTGCGAACACTTTCTGGAACGCAAAGTTGTTAGTGAGGTCTGCATAGCAACTCGGCGGGGTAAATGTGGCGTTGCCAACGGCAACGGATTTTCTGGGCATAAATGCCTCCTGCGAAAAAGGTTAAATTTAAATGGAGCGCCCGCTAAAAAACGAACTGTTCTTAGGTTGAAAGTAAATGCAGAAAAAGAATAGTCCCCAAGGCTTGAAGGTAATGTAGAAAAAGCTATTAACTTAGCAGCAAACTCAAAGATTCTCCAGAAGCTCGCCAGTTCGCTTCCTAGGTTCAGACAAAGGAACGGGAAATTTTCCAATAGCCGCCTTTATCGGGGCCAATCCGCTCAACCAAGCCTTTTGCTTTGAGCTTGGAAATTCTTTCTTTTGTTGCTGTTAAGCCTCTTTCTATTTTTTGAGCAATATCCGGGATTGAAATTCTATTATCTTTATTCATTAGACGTAAAATCATGTCATCAATATCGTTTATTTTCAAGTCGGTTTTCAAGTCGGTTTTCAGGTCGGCTTTCAGGTCGGTTACCCCATAAACTGTAACTGCAAGCCCTCCGGACATAATTTCGAACACAGGCTCTTCAAGCCCGTAGTCCACAAACATTTTACGAACTCTCTTTATGCCTGTACCGTAACGCTCTACTATCCCCATTTCTTTCATAATCTTGGCAACTTGCCTATTGCGGGGCGTTGAAACATATTGATTCGCTCGCAATTGCTCAATTGTAATTGTATTTGGCAAAATGCCCGGGTTAAAAAATAAAATGCGATCGGAAAAAATTTTTATTATTGAATTATGAGAAGCCGTGTAATCCCTGTGAATTATCATATTCAACACCAATTCGCGAAGAGCGTCTAGCGGATACTGCCATCTTGGAATGTTTTCTATCTGCGTATCGGTTATTATCAATTCCTTGCTTATGTGCTTTCGGATAAAATCCATAACGTCTTCAATCTGCGTTAAAATATCCTCTGAATTTACAACATCGTCTTTTATAACAATTTCCGAAGCAAAATGACCCATTTGGATAGTTGTCCAAAGATTTTCTTCTTTTGAGAACATCAAAAAACAACCGTTTGTAATGCTATTATTTTGCAAAAGCAATTCATTTTTTTCAAGAAATTCAATTTCTGTTTCAAATTGAAAATTTTCATTCCGCTTTTTTATCGCATTCATTGCTTTTCTAACTTTTTCTAGCGAAATATCATTTATAGTTTTATTCGGGCGCGGATAATAATCCCAGCTTGAGTTTATTGTTTGAAGATGCATATTGGCAACTTCATTTGCAGAAAGCAGATGGTTTGATGCATCAATGCGCTTGTAATATTTTCCTTGAATGGAAACGGGCTTTATGGGATACTCTGCAACAGATAAAACCACAACTTTTTTATTGTCAATATCAATGATTTCTGCATCAGGAATAATTGACAGCGAAGTTTTATTTTTGATTTCATTGATAAACTGCGGAAGAGTTTCTTTTTCGAGCGTTAGGCCAACAGCATCAGAATTATCCGCAATGCCTACATATACGGAGCCGCCTTTTGTATTGGAAAAGGCAACTAAAGCTTTAATCACAGCATTATTTAATGCAGGTTTAAATTCAACTTTATCAGATTCTTTGCGTGGCAGCAGCATTTCGCTTCTAATATAGAAATTTTTCTTTGCGCTTTCCACCCCCAATTTCCTAAAGCAAATGTCCAAGGTGTTGGCTGTGGTTCTTTTTGCATGGGGTTGTGGAAGAGGGTGAGGGCAAGAGTTGGGAAATCGGGTCAATCCTAAAATCGGGGTCATCGGGGTTCAGACAATGGGTATGAAACGGGAAAAGTATTTTCTACATTAGAAACATGAAAAAGAAAATTTCTGCAAAAGATAAGTTTTTAGCTGATATTATTGGCATAATATCGCAATCAAAAGAAAGTGCCATTCGCAGCGTTGACTTTGAGCGAGTGCTTATGTATTGGAAATTAGGCGAAAGAATTCTTGTTGAAGAGCAACAAGGCAAGAAGCGAGCTGAATACGGAACTTACTTGCTTAAAAATCTGGCAGATAAATTAGAACCTCAATTCGGCAGCGGATTTTCTTACAGACAATTGGCTAGAGCAAGGCAATTTTACAAGATATATCCAATTGTGTCCGCACTGCGGACACAATTCAATTGGATGCAATATAAATTATTAATTCATATCAATGATTCTGATAAACGAGATTACTACGAACTTGAAGCCTTGCATAATGCTTGGAATGGCAGGGAATTAGAAAGGCAGATAAACTCAAGTTTATATGAACGATTATTGTTGAGCAATGATAAAAAATCTGTTCTTGCTGTTGCTCGCAAAGAGAGAATGCCAGTAGATCCAAATGAAATAATTAAAGACCCTTCGACCTTGGAATTTTTAGGATTGAAAAAAGAAAGTTCTTATTATGAAAAAGATATAGAAACAGCTATAATTGATAATTTGCAGTTTTTTTTACTTGAACTTGGCAATGGTTTTTCTTTTGTTGCCAGGCAAAAGAGGATTTTACTGGAAGATGATGAATTTTTTGTAGATTTGGTCTGTTACAATAGATTGCTTCGTTGTTTTGTGTTGATAGATATAAAAACTGGCAAGCTTACTCATAAGGATTTAGGACAAATGCAAATGTATGTGAATTATTATGACAGGGATATAAAATTACCAGAAGAAAATCTTACCATCGGCCTTCTTTTATGTGCGGATAAGAACGATGCGGTTGTTAAATACTCGCTTCCGAAAGATAATAAAACAATAATGGCAAGTCAATATAAATTGTATTTGCCGAGTGAAAAAGAATTGCTTAAAGAACTCAAAAAAATAGCCCCCCCGCCTTGTCTTAGCTCATAATGTGCTTAGGTTTCTGGTTCGCTTTGGATGCGAAAGAACGTGAGTTTGCCGGGGGGTTGTGGAAGAGGGTGAGGGCAAGAGTTGGGAAATCGGG
>WRMM01000102.1 GCA_009777135.1 Candidatus Fibrimonadales bacterium | reverse complement strand
TTTATTGGGCAAGTGTAAACCGAGCGCATATTTTTGGAAAGCATCAATCTGTGCAAAAAACTTGCAACCAGAGATTTTCCAGAGCCTGTTGGCGTAGCGAGTATAACATTTTTGCCATCCAAAAGCTCCATAACAGCTTCTTCTTGAGCAGGGTAGAGCGAAAACCCTTTGCTTTGGGTTTCGGTTAGGAAGTCGGTTAAGATATCGGACATTTTGCCTTTACGGAAAGTAGTAATTTAAAGAACAAAAAATATTTTTCCACCAAAATTTTACATAAACACTGTTAAAACACTGTTTAAACACTTGACAAATCAAAAAAAAAAAGCTAAATTTACATCTACATCTCTAGGAGGGATGGCCGAGTGGTTTAAGGCGCACGCTTGGAAAGCGTGTTTACTCACGTAACGAGGGTTCGAATCCCTCTCCCTCTTCTTGTGCAGCTTGACAGCAACTTTTATTTGGAAAACCTAAGCCTAGGCGAGGCTTTTTTGAGCTTGGAAGAAAGCGGGCACGTTATAAAGTCTTTCAGAGCGCGCGCAGGAGATAGCTTGGAGCTGTGCAATGGAAAAGGCTGTTTTGCTAATGCAGAAATATTGGAAGCCAGCCCCAAAGTCTGCAAAGTTCATATAAAAAGCATAAGCGAACAGGAACCGCCGCCTAAAATCCACTTGGCTATAGGCTGCCTTTCTGATGGCGGAGAAGAAGAAATCGCCTTTCACGCTGCGCAATTGCCGCTAGCCGCAATCCACCTGCTCAGAACAGAAAGAAGCCAGGAACCAAGAAACTCCGATTTAAGCAAACTTTGCCGCCGAATGGAAGCAAAAAGCCTTGCAGCCCTAAAACAAAGCCGCAAATCTTGGCTAACTGAAATAAAACCTCCAATTTACCTAAGCAAATTTCTGGAAAATTTCAACGGAAACCTAATAGTTTGCAATAAAGACGGAACGCTAGCCGCTAGCAGTTTGTCGCTACCAGCTACCCACACCGCTATCCTAACAGGTCCCGAAGGCGGCTTTTCCCCAGCCGAGCTAGAGGCTCTAAAAAACAAAAACGCTTCTTTCCTTTCCCTAGGTTCTACCCGGCTAAGAGCAGTAACCGCTCCAATCATTGCTCTAGGAGCGATTCTTCCTATCCAGCACAAACTGCATAACAATACCCAAAGCTAGCCCAACGCCGCCAATCCATACAAGAATTTCTACATCATCTCTAGCTTCTGGGAAAAAACGGCCAGCCAGCAAGCTGCCGCCTGTGAACATAACGCAAAACATGCTCAACTTTCGCCAGAAACTCATATTATCCGGCATTTTAGGGAATAAACGCATGCAAATCTCCTGTAAAAACCCAAACTCCAAGCCCTAACATAACTAAAAAACTCACCGCAATATTTGCCAAAAAAAAATCCCTATTCACCTTGTCCAAATCGCTTGACTTTCTAAATAAATGTATATACAAAAGAGTCAAAGCAATAACAGCCAGAGCTACGTGCCAAGGCAAACCCAAATTCCACCAAAAACCCATAAATGCCGCAAACCCAAGCATGGCAATGTGGCATAGAAATGCTATAAACATGGATTTTTGCAAACCGAATTTCACAGGTATGGAATGCAAACCCAATTTCTTGTCTGCCTCAATATCTTGGCTTGCGTAAATTATATCAAAGCCCGCCATCCAAAACATCAGCATAATTCCTAATGCGGCGGGCAGCAGAGCGAGGCTGCCCTTAACCGCAATCCACGCCCCAAGCGGGCTGAACCCAATGGCAATGCCCAGCATAAAATGCGAAAAGCAAGAAAAGCGTTTCCAAAGCGAATAAGAAAGCAAAAACAAAAACAAAGGCAGGCTGCAATAAAAAGCAAAGCTATTTAAGAGCCATGCAAAAAAAACAAATGCCATGCCGTTTGCAATTATAAAAATAGTTGCATTTCTTTTTGAAATTATGCCTGCTGGAATATGCCTGCCTGCCGTGCGAGGATTAAGAGCGTCAAATTTTGCGTCAGCAAGCCTGTTAAAAGCCATTGCGCCATTCCTTGCGGTAAACATGCAAGCCAAAGTAAGCAAAAGAACTTTTATATCCGGCCATCCTCCAGCGGCAGCAAACATGGCGGCAAGCGCAAAAGGCAACGCAAAAAGCGTATGGCTTAAGCGAACAAGCTTTCCATATTCCGTTATAGCTGAAAACATATAGACATGGATAAGCTAGAAAATTATTTTCTAGCTTACCAACAATGAACATCTCCGCTTTGCTCAAAAACTACCTGCGTTACTTAGCTTTGGAAAAAAATTTATCCAAACAGACCATAAAAAGCTATGAAGCCGATTTAATGCCGCTTTGCGAACTAACCGAGATTACCATAGATAACATAGACACGTTTTTAAGCGAAAGAGCAAAAGCCTTTGACTATAAACCTTCTTCGCTGGCACGGCACCTTTCTTCCCTGCGCGGTTTTTTGAATTATTTGGAGGAGCGAGGAGAATTGGACTTTTCGCCCGAAAATCTTTTTGCAGCGCCCCGTTTGGAAAAATATTTGCCGCATTGTTTAAGCATAGATGAGGTTATGCAGATTTTTGAAAATATACTACCGAATGATAAATTTGGAGCTAGAGACATAGCTTTGCTGGAACTTTTATACAGCATGGGGCTTAGGATTAGCGAGGCTGTTTCGCTAAAACTGGAACACGTTCAGCTTGACAAAGGGTGGATAACTCCTGTGGGCAAAGGCAATAAACAGCGATTGGTTCCGCTCTCTGGCAAGGCAAAAGAAAATTTGGAGCGGTGGATTAAGGAATGGAGGCAGCAACTAAAGCCAAAAATAGATACCGTTATTCTCAACTTTCATGGCAAAAAACTTAGCCGAGTAGGGGCGTGGAAAATTATTCAAAACCGCACCGCATTTTTGGAGAAAAGTTCAATCAGCCCGCATTCATTCAGGCATTCCTTTGCAACGCATTGCCTAGCGGGCGGCATGGATTTGCGAATTTTGCAAGAACTTCTTGGCCACGCAAACTTAGCCACCACGCAAATTTACACCCACTTGGACAACGACTACCTAAAAGCCGAACACCACAGATTTCATCCAAGGGAAAGATTGAAGCATTAAAACCAAGTATTAAGCCCGCAGTAAAATCTTGTTCTGTTAACGCCGCCAAAAGAAAAGTCTTTATTGTCTTTGGAAAGAGCGTGCAGCCAAACAGCGTAAAGCGATGTGTTCAGCTTTGGGATTTTCTGCTCTATTTGAGCATTCCAAAACCACGTTGCAGGAATATCAACATCGCTCCTAATCTCGCTGCGATAAACCAATTCATGCGCAAATATCAAGTTTCTCAAAAAACTGTATTTCAAAAAAATCTTTGCCGAAGTTTCCGCTGGCTTAATATTGTAAAAAATATGCTCGCGGTAATATTCAAAAAACTCTCTTGAATATGCAACTCCTGCTTCTGCCAAAGCAGACTTATAAGCAACTTCGCCATCAAGGCCAATGGATTGAAAATCTGCGGTATAGTTTTGATAAGCCCTTGATTTTGCGGACAAAGGCTTGGATTCATAAGCAGTTTCTCCATATAGCTTTGCCCCATTTTGATTTACCAAAACCCCAAGCGTTAAATCAGTGCTATTGCTCATGTTAATTCCGTATTCCAAACTATCTGCAAAGTGAATATCTTCACGTTTTATTTCTTGATTTGGCCATGCGTCAACCGCTATAAAACCTCTATTTGCAAAACCAAAAAGACTATGATTGAAATCCGTCCAAATGGTAATATTTTCTCCGCCTTTCGCTTCGGTCACATAAAAACCGCCGCCCGTATTTTTGCCTCTCATTCTAAGCCCAATGTCGCTGCGATTTTCTGTGGCAGAATCTTTGATTTGAAATTTTTCCGTTGCTGCATGCAATTCAATTTCATGCTCCATAAAATAAAGGCTGGCGTTTGCCTCAACCCTTGGGCTGATTTGAATTGGCATCCATTCATTCTCGTTCCAAGCCCAAAGATATTCAGATCCAGCTAAGACAGACGCATTTTTAAATAAAGACCTCTCTCCCCTCAATTCATTGTTATAGCCAAGCCCACCGAAAACCCCTGAATATGCCGGCAGATTCTCGCTTGCCAATGCAAACTTTTGCGAATTAATCCTGTCTCTGCGAGCATTAAAAGTCGCTTCGCTAAAATGATCCACTTGATTGAATTGCGCCATGGCATAAAAGCCGTTAACAGGCTTGGCAACAAATCCTCCGTAAAGCATGGGCGTTCTATTTTGCTCATCGTTTCTGCCAATTATTTCTTGCCAAAGCTCATCGCCAATTTCGTTGCCTGTGTAAAACCAAATTCCGCTTTCTTTTTGTTTTAGCTCCCAGTCCATTATCGGAATAAAGCGATGAAAAATCTGCCGATTTCTCCATTTGTCGGGATGCCATGTTTCTTCTTCTGCCCTTAAGCCAAGCGTTCCGGGCATTCTGCTATATGTGTAGGTTGGCATTGCAATCAAATGAGTGCCCAACTCGCTGGTTAATGGAGTTAAAGCTGGAGTTTCGCCTTGAACTTGCGCAAAGGCGAAAGAGCAAAAAAGCAAGCTACACGTCCAGCTTATCCAGCACCTTATACGCATTCGCTTCAATAAATTTGCGGCGTGGCTCAACCTCTTCGCCCATGAGCATGGAGAAAATCTGGTCTGCGTTAATGGCATCTTCTACGCAGCACTGTTTAAGCACGCGAGTTTCTGGCGCCATTGTGGTGCTTGCAAGTTGGTCAGGGTTCATTTCGCCAAGGCCTTTGTAGCGTTGAAGCTCAGCCTTTTTTCCGCTCTCTCTTATGGAACTTACCAATTCATCCTTGTCTTCGTCCGAAAAGCAGTAGGTTTCTTGCCTGCCAGATTTTACGCGGTAAAGAGGCGGTGTTGCCAAATAAACATAGCCGCCATCCACAAGCGGGCGCATATAGCGGTAAAAGAATGTCAAAAGCAATGTTTGAATATGAGAGCCATCAACATCGGCATCGGTCATTATTATTATTTTGTGATAGCGGAGTTTCTCTAATTTAAAATCATCTCTTATGCCAGTGCCTATGGATTGAATCATTGTTTTAATTTCATCGTTGCTGAAAATTTGAACATCGTTTGCTTTTTCAACATTCAAAATTTTTCCCTTTAACGCCAAAATCGCCTGATATTCCCTTGTGCGCCCCTGTTTTGCCGAGCCGCCTGCAGAATCACCCTCAACCAAAAACAGTTCGCATTTTTCGGGGTCTCTAGAAGAGCAATCCGAGAGTTTGCCGGGAAGCCCGCCGCCCTCCAAAATTCCTTTTCTGCTCACCGCATCTTTTGCCTTGCGCATAGCAACTCTGCCTTCTGCGGTGTTGTAAACTTTTTCTGCAATGATTTTTGTTATGGCAGGATTTTCAACAAAAAATTCATCCAAGGCTTTGAATATGGCAACTTCCACGCCGGATTTTGCTTCGGAATTTCCCAGCTTTCTTTTTGTTTGCCCTTCAAACTGAGGCTGCGGAATTTTAATTGCGATAATAGCGGTTAAGCCTTCCAAAACATCCGCGCCCGAAATTTCCACATCTTTTTTGGGCTTTGATATTTTGCCAGCCGCATGTTTTACCACAACTCTTGTCAATCCGGTTTTAAATCCTGTTATATGGGTTCCGCCATCATAAGTGTTCACATTATTCACAAAGCTAAAAAGGTTGTCTTGATAGCTGTCTGTGTAGCGAATAGCTATCTCTAGCGGATAGCTGCCGGCTTCTGCTGAAATTACAATGGGCTTTTGAAAAAGCGGTTTGCGATTTTGGTCTATGTATTCTATAAAGGAACCTAACCCGCCAGGGTAGCAAAATTCCTCTTTTTTAATATCGTCTTGTACGCGTTCATCGCTAACAATTAATGTAAGGCCTTTGTTCAAAAATGCAAATTCTCTAGCTCTTGTGGCTATGGTTTCGTAATTATATTCAGTCTCGGTAAAAATGCTGGAGTCCGGATAAAATTCAATGCAGGTTCCATGGGCATCCATTGGAGCAGTGCCTATTTCATATTGAGGAGCAATAGGGTTTCCTCTTGAAAACTCCTGGCGTATAATTTTACCGCCTCTAGTTATTGTAGCTATGAGTTTTGTTGAAAGCGCATTTACGCAACTTACGCCTACCCCGTGCAAGCCTGCAGAAACCTTGTAGGAATTGTCATCAAATTTGCCGCCAGCGTGAAGTTTTGTCATAACTACTTGCAGGGTGCCAACTTTTTCTTTTGGGTGAATATCCGTTGGAATACCGCGCCCGTTATCAACAACTCTTATTCCGTTGCCCGGCATTATTGAAATATCTATTTTGGAGCAATATCCAGCCAGAGCCTCATCAACCGAGTTATCCACAACTTCCCAAACCAAATGATGCAAACCTCTGCCATCAGTGCTGCCTATATACATGGCTGGGCGAACACGCACAGCCTCTAAACCTTCTAAAACAGTAATATTTGAGCCACTATAATTATTTGCTTCTGACATGTGCGGTAATATAGAAATTTGTATATTATTCGCATGACAAAAAACAATGTTCCGCAATATTATAGATTCCTTTCCTTTGCCGTAGTGGCTATGGTTATAGGCTCAATTTTTGTGTCTGGCTCTTTTTACACGGTTAGAGCTGGTGAGAAGGCTCTGGTTTTTACTTGGGGGAAAATAACCTCGGTTACTAGCGAGGGTTTGCATTTCAAAGTTCCTATTATGCAAACAATTTCAAAGGTAGATATTCGCACTCAAAAAGCAGAAGCGCCAGCAGCAGCAGCATCTAAGAATATGCAAACTGTTTCAACTGTTCTAACGCTGAATTACCATTTGGATCCAAATAAACTGAAAGAACTTTACTCAAACGTTGGTTTGGAAGTTGAAAATAAAATCATAGCTGCAAGA
>WRMM01000101.1 GCA_009777135.1 Candidatus Fibrimonadales bacterium | reverse complement strand
GAACAGAAACTAGTCTTTGGATCGTAAGAAGCGCGGTTGCATCTTTGATAAATCGTTGTTCCTACGCAGAAATGAGTTGTTGGGGCAAACTTAGCCGTGCCGCAATTTTGCTCAGCGTCAGCAAAACAGCGAACAGAAAAGTAATCTAGAGTTGAAGCTGTGCTATTGACCTGAAAGGTGCCAGACGACATATACAGAAAATAGCTGTTTCCACTGCTTGTCCAATAAAGCCCTTCAGTGCCTCTTGCTTTCCAACCCAAGGGTGGATAACTGTTGTTTAGATTATAATTCCCTGCGTAAATGCGGTTTATAGAGCTTGCCGCATCCCATTCTGTTTGGCTTGGTATATGCCAACCCTCTGGGCATAAACCTTTTGGAGAGTTTCCATCTATGGCTGTTGAATACCTGTAAACTCTGCCATAACCCTCATCGCAAGCATCCAGGTCTGCGCCTTCCGTGCCTAGCTCTTCTCCTATGCCATAGCACCAGCCAAGCGTGTTGTTTCTTGAATAATTCAGATTTTCAGTCATCCAAACCCTTGCGCCGGAGGAAGCAACTTGGTATTTATATTTTTTGCCATCTCTGGGATCGGTAAACACATCGCCTTCATATATACCTGCATCTTGCGAGCCGGAACTATTGCCTCCTGCAGAGGATGAGCTAAGATTGCCAGCGCTAGAACTGCTTCCTTCAATTGAACTTGAATTCCCTCCATCGCTTGAGCTAGAGCTGTTTTCATCATCGCTTGAGCTTGAGCCGCTTTCATCACTGCTTGAGCTGCTTTCATCGCCACCACTTGAGCTTGAGTTGACATAAGGGCAAAAATCGCTCAATCTTCCTTTTTCGGGGCAACTGGTAAATGAACCGGATAAACATTCTTGTATATTTATATAAACGCAATAAGCGTATTCTTGCAGTTCGCTTGATGAAGATGGAGATGGAGGCAGTTGTTCAACGGAATCCGAATTGGAACAGGAAATCAGTATCTGGCTTCCGATAATTCCGGCTAAAAATACGGATTTAATTCTATTCATAGTTTCCCCCAATTTAGGCAGTGAATCTAGTAGTAATATAATAAATATGCTGATTAACTCAATGCTTGGGTATGGGGTATAGGGTTTGGGGTATGGGCAATGCAAAAATATGCCGTTTTTAGCGAATTTAAGCCGTTTTTTGTAAAATTCCCCATACCCTATACCTAAAGCGACTTAATCAGCGATTACTATAGAAAAGCCAGATTTTTTCCATTTTACCTTATCCAAAGAAAGTTCAAGCCGGGTTCTTTGCTTTCAACAACGCTTAATTCATGCCCATCCGACGTAACAACGATAGCAGAATGCACTTCTGCTGTTGCTAAAACAAAAGAATCTCCCAAGGATATTCTGTAATTTGCCTTGAAATAACCCGCAGTTTTTATAAAAAATAAGCTTGTATTATAAATTGCTTTAATTGGCATTTCAAGAATCTCTTTACATATAGAATCTGCTTTATCTTTACCAAATTCTCGAAGTAAATCGTAATAAACTTCCAATAAGTTTACTCCGTGTAAAAAAACATCGTCATTGCTATTTATAATATTTTTTACAATCTCGCTACCTTCTTCTTTTTTAAGAAACGCAAGCAAAGCGCAAGCATCTAATACATATCTTTTCATTATACTCTATTCCTGCGGAATTTTTCTTCTTCCAGTTCTATTTCATACTTTTTGTTTTTTGCAAATCTGTAAGAAGATATTGCCGTGCCTTCTAATATGCCGTGCAATCTATCAACTGCAGATTTTGCATTTTTCTGTTTTTTATTCTCAAATTCTGTATCAATTGTTAAAACAACAGTTTGCCCGGCAACAACAGCCATTATTTCCTTGTCGCCAAAGATTGGAGTTACCAATCGCTCTACTTCATTTGCTTTTATTAGAGTTTCTATCATAAGCTCTCCGTGTTATGCATTAAGAGTAAATATAAAAAAACAATCCCTTATACTTTACAGGCAGAGACTCTCTTAGGCAATAGCACCCATATAACCACAGGAGCGCCCATCAAACTTGCTACTGCGTTGAGCGGAAGAGGTGGCAAACCCCATAAACCTTGCGACAGAATACCTGCGGCAAGAGCCAGCAAAGCGCCTGTTAAAAGTGAACCGGGGATTAAAATTCTTTGATTGTCGCTGTTGAAAAATCCTCTAGCCAAATGCGGAGTTGCCATTCCTATAAAACCTATTGGTCCGCAAAAAGCCGTTGCCGCAGCCGCTAAAATTGCAGCCGCCGCAAGCGAAAGCAAACGTTTTTGCTTTACATTTATGCCCAAACTTTTTGCGCCGTCTTCGCCAAGAGCAATGGCATTCAAATATTTTATGCAAAAAACAGCTAACATAAGCCCCAGCAAAACGCAAATTGCAAAATACGGCATCTCTGCCCAGCGAAGCCTGCCAAACGAGCCAAAACCCCATGATATAAAACCGCGCAAAGCATCCGCATTTGTGCTGTGCATTAAAATTGAAACAACAGCGTCTGCAAAATATCCTGTCATTAAACCAAGCACCAAAAGCCCCGCATTGCCAGAAATAAATCTGGAAAACATGGCTATAAATGCAAGAACCGCCATTGCCCCCAAAGCCGCCGCAGAAAGCAAGCCCAGCGAACCAAGCCCAAAACCCGCAAGCAAAAAAAGCGCAACCCCAAGCGAAGCGCCAGAGCTTATGCCAAGCACAAAAGGTCCCGCAAGCGGATTCCTAAAAACGCTTTGCAGCAAAAGACCGCTCAAAGAAAGCGCCGCTCCAGCAAGAACCGCGGCCAGCGCCCTTGGCAAACGAAAATCCCAAACAATGCGCCACTCAGCGGAAGCCTCCGCAGCGCCAGGATTCAAAAGAATTTTTACAACATCAAAAACCGCTATTTCCGCAGAACCACTGAATATGGCAAGCGAAAACGCAATGAGAAGAAAAATTATTAGGATTGAGAAGCGGAGCGGCATTGCTTCGCTACTTCCACAACTTTCGCAAACGCAGCTGGATCTGTTATTGCCAAGTCTGCCAGAACTTTGCGGTTCAGGTTTATGTTGGCAACAGAAAGCAGATGGATAAACTCGCTGTACTTTAAGCCATGCTCACGAACCGCGGCATTTAAGCGAGTAATCCACAAAGAGCGGAAATCGCCTTTTCTGTCGCGGCGGTGGGCGTAGGCATATTGGCCAGCGCGAGTTGTAGCTTCTATGGCTTGGCGCAAATTGCTTTTGCGGCGGCCATAGTAACCTTTTGCTGCTTTGAGAACTTTTTTACGACGTTCACGGCTAGGAACTCTTGTTTTTGCTCTAGACATAAGACCTCCTAAGCTTCCGCCAACATGCGTTTAATTTGGAACTCTTCCGTCTTTTTCACAATTCCATTCTGGCGCAAATTGCGTTTGCGCTTTGTGGTTTTCTTTGTGAGAATGTGACGCGCGCCGGAGTGTTTGTACTTAACACTGCCAGAGCCTGTTACGCGAAAGCGTTTTTTCGCTCCGCTGTGGGTTTTCATTTTAGGCATTTTGTCCTCTCTGGGAATTGGGGTCGCCCCCATTGTTTAAAGCCTCACCTGCAGCCTTTTGCTCGGTTTCGTGCTTTGCCTGCTCCGCAGGCTTTTGCGTTTCCTTTTTCTTTACTCCCTTGCGGGGGCTAACTGCAATGGCGAAACACTTCTCCACTTTCAGTTCTTCTATGTCTCCATAAGGAGCCAAGTCTTCTTTGGCTTTGTCTATAAGGCGATGGCCAAATTCCATTCTGGAAAGCTCTCTGCCTTTAAACTGAACCATAATCTTTACTTTGAAACCTTTTGCCAAAAACTCCTGAGCCTGCACCATGCGGTAGCGGTAATCGTTTGTAGCGGTTTGAAAGTGCAATTTTATTTCCTTTACATGTCCGGTTGACTGCTGATGAGCTTTTGCGGCTTTTTGTTTTTTTGCCTGCTCAAAGCGGAATTTGCCGTAATCTATTATTTTGCAAACTGGAGGGCTTGCATTAGGTGAAACTTCTACCAGATCCAAGTCAGACTCTCTAGCCATTTGCATGGCTCTTTGAGTGTCTATAACTCCAACTTGAACCCCTCTGGCATCTATTAAACGGACTTGGGGAACTCTAATGTCTTGGTTTATGCGAATTCCGTCTTTTGGACGGTTTGGCTGCGGGCGACCTCGTGGGGGAAGCAAATTAGTAAACTCCTAGGTTAAATATGGTTGCGAATTTCACTTTAAATCATTCTCTTTTTTCTGGTAATTGTTCAGCATTGTCCAGGAGAGTTTTATTCCTGCGAATTGCTTGTCTGAGCTTAATTCGCGAGACCAATTATCCCAATCGTGGCGAACAACCTTATAACTATAATATAGACCAACAGAAAACTGGCCAAGCTGCAAACGAGGCTCAATCTCAATGGCGGTCAGAGCCAACCCAAAGGAACTTTCCAATCTGTCCTGTTCTGACCTGCGAATATTCATCAGTTCAATACCTGGACCTGCGGAAATAATTAAATTAACAGGCTGCTTAGGAAAGAGCTTGTAGCCCCACATCCAAGTTATGCCGTAGGCAAACCATTCTGTGTCGCTGCGTTCTTCGGTTATCATAAAGTCAACATCAAACCAGGTGCGCAATTGGTGGTATTCAGCGCCTATTTCAAATTGTCCGCCCCAGTAGTCTTGGGAGTAACTTTTTCCTGTTTGCATGTTTATAAACTTAACGCCGTCAGACTCCATGCTACGAAAACCTCCTTTAATTGGGGATATGAAGCCACGTACCAAATCTCGGTCGTAAATTCCTTCGTTAGCAAAGGCAGCGGGCACCAAAAGAGCTGCAACCAATGCTATCGGTAAAATTTTGGAGAAAAATCGCATATATTATAATATACATTTTTTTCAATGGAATATATGAGTTTTAATAGTTTTTTTGAAAAAATGAACCTAATACCTGATATCTAGCTCTCGAATAGGCAAAGTTTGGCCATTTTTCTGAGCTTCATGCAAAATTGCGGCTTTTTTTGGGTCTAGCCACCAGTAAACCGGAATTGCGTCTTCCCTGTTAAATTTGCCATAAAGCGATTTTGGGTAGCCAAAGCGGTTCCAATGCAGAATTTTGTTGTTATCAGACTGCCAAAGCAAAATATAAGGGACTATTTCGGTTAAACGCGAATCCAGCTGCCTTAGTATTTCGTTGCGGGCATCTAGGTCATACTCGGTTTTTTGAGCTTCTATCAAGCTGTCTATTGCAGAGTCTTGCATGCCGGGAACGTTATTTGTGCCTTTATCGCCAGCGGTTTTGGAGTGCCAGCTCGCTTCAGGGTCGCTTAGGCGGCTTGCTCCCCAAGCTAGCCAGCAAAGGTCAAAATTGAATTCGTCTATGCGCTGGCGAAACGTTGAAAGAGACACGGTTTCTATTTTGGACTCTATACCCACGGCTTTAAGATCTTCTTGAAATTTAGTTGCATGGCGAACATCTTCGGCGTAGTTTAAGAACGTAAGTTCAAATGGTTTTCCATCTTTGCCTGCAAGCTTGCCCTGCGCATTTACCGTGTAGCCAGCTTCTTCAAATAATTTGCGGGCAGAATCCGGGGCAAAAGGATATAGCAGCGCATTTGGGTTTTGGTTCTCCGGCCAGAGGCTTGGGTAATAGGTATTGAGCAAAAAATACAAGTTGAACATGTATTTGTCATTCATTAGCTCTCGGTTCAGCAAAAGCGAAAGCGCTTGGCGAACGCGAATGTCTTTGAACTTGTCTCTGCGCAAATTGAGGGCATAGCCTTGAAAGCCTTTGGGTTCATTGTTGAACACTCTGTTCTTTAATACATAGCCTTTTTTTACTGCGTCAAAGTCGGTTTGCTGCGACCATATTGAAGAGGTGTAAATTGGGTATGCGTCAAAGACGCCTTTTTTCAGGGCTTCCAGCGCTTTGTTTCGATCTTCCATAAAGCGGTAGGTTATTTTGTCAAAATTATATTTGCCCGCATTGTAATTTTTTTGCCTGCCCCACCAGCTTGCTCGGCGCGTGAGTTCCAAAGAGCGATCCACTCTCATCTGTTTAATTTCGTAAGGTCCGCTCACAACCGGATATTCAAAGCGAATGGAATTAAAATCGGTATTTTCCCAAATATGTTTTGGAAACGCAACCATTCCAGCCGCTGACCAAAAATTTGCCCAGTGCGGATCTTTTGCTTTAACCGTGAAGTTAAGCGAGTCAATTATTTCCGGGCGTTCAAGGCGAGAAAGCCCAACTTTGAAAATGGGAGTCAAGTGCTTGGGGTTCATTATCACGTCGTAATAGAACTGCACGTCGTAGGCGGTTATGGGCTGCCCATCGCTCCATTTTGCGCGGGAATCTATTTCAAAAGAATAAGACATGCCATCAGGCGAAATTTCCCATGCGCTTGCTAAAATTCCAACAGGGCGATTTTCCGTTGAGTGAAGTTCTGCAAGCGGTTCAAATAGCATAGACATTACTGATATGGAAAAGGAATTGTAATCTTGCCACATATTAAGAGAGCGTGGCATTGCAGAGCCCCAAAGGCTTATTTCTCCGCAGTGAACCGCTTCGCTAGGAACCGCTATGGGGTCAAATTCGCCAGTGGCATTCTCATAAACAGGAGGCGTGTCTGGGCATGCGGCTATGGAATTTGTTTGCGATTTTTTTTCGCAAGAGGCAAAGAGGGCAATAGCCAAGAGCAGTGCGGTTAGTTTGAGCATGGGGGTAATGTAGAAATTTCCTACTTTACCATTACTTTTTTAATATTTTTGCCATGTTTCTCGATGTAAATTCCCGATGCCGTGGGTTTTTGGGTGCCAAGGGGTGTGCCTTTTAAATCGTAGTATATTGTCTGAACCCCGATGGCCCCGATTATCCGATTTTCCCGATTTGTGATGATTGGCGTGGAGCAGGTTTCCACCGGGG
>WRMM01000100.1 GCA_009777135.1 Candidatus Fibrimonadales bacterium | reverse complement strand
TGTATCTGCCTTTTTCGCAGATATCATTTGGGCAGTAATCAAGATTGTACATTGTTGCTGTCTGGTCTCTGAAATCGCCTGGATACATGCGCAAGTGCACTTTGCCTATAAAATTCTCAGATTCCGTTAAAACCATAAGATTTGCTCTGCCCCACCACTCATTCAGATTGTCTTCGGGCCAGCCGTCAGAATCAACAGGCATAACTTTTCTTGCCTGAATTTCAAAATTGGCGGGAACATCTACAACGGCAAAATCACTTTTAGGAGCACGGCTGCTTCTTCTTTTTTTTCTTGGTTGAGGTTCTTTAACCTGCAAAACAACTGCGCTGGTGTCTGTTTGCGGAGCAACCGCAACATTATTGGTAGCTTGCGGCACTGGTTCTGGAACTAGTGCTTCTGCCACAGGGACAGGCTCTGCTACGGGAACAGGGGCAGTAACAGCTTCTGGAGCTGGAGTTTCTACCGCAGGCTGAGCCACAGCGTCATTTGCCGCAGCATCTGCGACTTCAGCTTCTTGTGCATTAACAACGCCAAAAACAGCAAGCACCGCTGTAATAAAAATAGGCTTGAAACTTTTTTTCATGAAAAATCTCCTTTGAAATAACGGCATATAATATAGAAATTTTTTTAATTAAATTCAAGGGTAGCTAAATTTCTACATTTTTTCCCTTGAATTACTCTATAATATCCTACGGATGCCAGATGAACGAGTACGATTCTGCTCGTTTGGCTGCGTTTTTGGAGTTTTATGGCTGCGTTCCTGCGATAAATCTGGAAAAATCCGATATAATTCTGGTAAATACCTGCTCGGTAAGGGCAAAGGCGGAGGAAAATGCTATAGCGAGAATTTGGGGGCTAAAGAAGTTGAGAGTTGAGAGTGAAGAGTTGAGAGTTGGGGTTTTGGGCTGCATGGCTAAGAATAGGGGACAGTCGCTTCTAAAAGACCTGCCATTTTTGGACTTCATCCTTGGACCCGACGAATACCACAAACTCCCTGAAATTATATTCGCAAATAACTCTCAACTCTCAACTCTCAACTCTCAAATGCCTTTCGCCAAACTAGCCAACAATTACAGCGCTTTTATCGCTATTCAAAGCGGGTGCAACATGAAATGCAGCTATTGCATTGTGCCTTATGTGCGAGGTCGGGAGCAGTATAGAGAGCCTGGTTCTATTTTGCGAGAGATTGAGGAGGCTGTTGCCAAGGGGGTTTCTGAGCTTACGCTTTTGGGGCAAACTGTTAATGGCTATCGCTTTAAAGATTTGTCTTTTGCGAGTTTGCTTAGGCAGGTCGCTGATGTAAAGGGGATTGAGAGAATTCGTTTTATAAGCCCGCACCCGAGGCATTATACCAGCGAGCTTATGGAAATTTTGCTGGGCGAGCCAAAAATTGCGCCACATGTGCATTTGCCTTTGCAAAGCGGTTCAAATTCGGTGCTGAAAAAAATGAGGCGTCAATATACAAGGGAAAATTATTTGAGCATAGTGGAGGCTTTGCGTTTTTCAAATCCTCTTTATGGCATAACAACGGATGTAATTTGCGGCTATCCTGGAGAAACAGAAGAAGAATTTGAAGAAACCCTCTCGCTTTTGCAAGAAGCTCAGTTTGATGGTGCGTTTATGTTTGCCTACAGCCCTAGAGAAGGAACGCCCTCGGCTGCGGAAAAGGAATTTTTGAGCGAGGAGCAAAAAAAAGCCCGCTTGCAAAAAACCATAGATTTGCAAAATTCCATTACTTTAAAGCGTGCAAAATTGATGGTTGGGCAAAGCGAAAAAATTCTTTTGGAGAAGCCTTCTCGCAAAAATTCCGGCGAATGGGTGGGAAAAACCGGCAATTTTAAGAAGGTTGTGCTGCCAGAGCAGCCAGGTTTTAGAGAAGGGATGTATGTGGATTGCGTGATTGAAGGAGTTAGGGGGCATACTTTAAGGGGAATTTCCCCTTGAAAATATCTTGAAAATTTTCTATATTTAGAGACCACCTTAAAATTTTTGAAAGGATAAAGGACAAAAAATGAAAAAAAAAGGTTTTGGGCTCCGTGAGTGGATTATTTTAGCCGTTGTAGCGCTTTCGGGCTACAGCATTTGGCCTTCTATAGAATATCATTCAAAAACGGGCGAGGAAAAGAAAAGATTTGCCAAGGAAAATCCGAAAGTCGTGGAAAAATCAGTGAATTTCGGTTTGGATTTAGCCGGCGGCACAAGCATAATTTTAGAGATTGACAAAAGCGGTCTAAAGCCCGACGAGGCAGAGGATGTGCAAAAACGCTCTCTGGAAATCATTCGCAACAGAGTTGACCAATACGGCCTTTCCGAACCGCAAATTTATCCCAGCGGAGACAATCGCATTGTGGCAGACCTTGCAGGCGTGGAAGTTGAAGATGCCCGCAATCTGGTTGGCGGAACGGCAAAACTTGAATTCAAGATTGTTGCAGAGCAAGATGTAGCGGCTAAAGTTGTGCCCTCAATAGACGAATTTCTAAAGGGACGCAACCTTCCTGCTGCAGATACTGTTCCCGCCGTTGCGGATATTGATACCATTGCAAAAAGCGAAACAGAGGCAGAAGAAGCCAAGTTGGATGTAGCGGATTTATTGAGCGAAGATTTATTGCTCGGCGGTCGCACGCAAGAAAAGACTGAACCCGAAGGCTTGGCAGAGGCAGACCCTGCAGCTCCGGCAGCAATATATGTAAATCCAGACCGCCCATTTACTGGCTATCTGGTTAGCTTTGGTTCTGACTTAGCAGTTCCGGAAGACTATGTTTCAAGAGTGCAAGAAATATTGAACATGCCTGGAGTGCAGGCTTTAGTTCCCAGAGATGTTTCTTTTGCTTGGGGGCGCGGCTTTGAAAGGCTGCAAAACGGAAACAAGGTGAAAAAACTTTATTTGCTTAAACGCCGCGTTGAAATGGACGGCAAAGACATTGCAAATGCCAGCCCTTACAGAGTTTCTGATGGTCTTTCTGCAGGGCAGGTTGCGGTATCGCTTCGCTTTAAGGGGCTTGGACCAAAAAAATTCGCATCCGTTACGGGGAACAATATCGGCAAGCAGATGGCAATTGTTTTAGATGGGCAGGTAATCAGCGCACCCGTTATTCGCGACCGCATTCCAAATGGCGAAGCTCAAATAACAGGCTTGGACGATATGGCTGAGGCAACCCAGCTTGCCGTTGTTTTGCGCGCTGGAGCTTTGCCTGCTCCTATGAAAATTGTGGAATCAAGGAACGTTGGCGCAAGCCTTGGCGAAGAGAATATCAGAGCGGGCTTTGGCTCTGCAATAGTAGGATTTATCATTTGCCTTGTGTTTATGCTATTCTATTATAACTTTGCAGGCGTGGTGGCGAATGTAGGTATTTTTGTGAACGTGCTGATGATAGGCGCGGCGCTTTCGCTGTTCAATGCAACGCTTACTCTCCCAGGCATTGCGGGCATAGTGCTTGTTGCGGCAATGGCTTTGGACGCAAACATAATTATTTACGAGCGCATAAGGGAAGAACTCCGATCTGGGCAAATGGCCAGAATGGCTGTGACAAAGGGTTATGAAAAGGCTTTCAGCGCAATTATAGATGCAAATATAACAACTTTCTTTGTGGCTCTTATATTGTATAAAATAGGCACAGGTCCGGTGAAAGGCTTTGGTTTGACATTGATGGTAGGTATTGCCGCATCCTTGTTCTCTGCCTTAACCGTTACCAGAGCGTTTTTTGACTTTAAACTATCCAAGCACGATGCAAAAACCGTTAGCATTGGAAGAGGCATAAAACTGCTGCAAGATGCAAGGCTGCAGATTATTTCAAAGCGTAAAATTTTTGCAACGCTTTCAATAGCGATATGCGTTGTTTGCATAGGCCTTGGGATTTTCAGAGGCTTTGATTACAGCATAGATTTTACTGGCGGTTTGGTTTATACAATTGAATATTCCGATGATTCCAACCGCGCCGAAGAATTGAAAGAGGCTCTTGGCAAAGGCGATTTGGGTGATATATCCGTTCGCAAGCTTGGTGGCACAGCTTTAAATCAATATATGCTTAGCATTCAAACCGATGATTCTGGCGAAGAATCTGTTCAAGCAACTACTGCGAAATTAAACGAGGTGCTGGAGGGCGTAGGTTCGCCTAAAATCGTTGGCTCGGATGTTGTTGGTCCAACAATAGGCAGAGAGCTTCGCTTTAATGCGATTTTGGCTATTATTCTTTCGTGGATTGGCATAGGCATTTATATATGGGCGCGTTTTGGAAAAATGGGCTTGGGTTTTGGCGTTGGAGCCATAGTGACTCTTGCGCATGACACAATTTGGTGCATAGGTCTCATCAGCATATTGAAATTGCCCATAGATGGCGCAATGATAGCGGCATTCCTTGCTGTTATAGGCTATTCAATCAACGATAAAATTGTTATTTACGATCGTATTCGCGAAAACAAGATGCTTGCCAAAGAAACTTTGGAAGACAGAATAAATATTTCTGTTAATCAGAGTTTTTCTCGCTCCGTAATCACCAGCGCTTCAACATTATTTGTGTGCATGGTGCTTGCGATTATGGGTGGCTCCAGCATCCGTGATTTTGGCATAGTTATGTCTGTTGGCGTTGTTATAGGCACCTATTCTTCTATTTGCTTGAGCGCGCCATTCTTGGTATGGTGGAGCAAAAAGTTTAAGAGGGGCATGGCTTAATTTTAATAAATTGGCACGCTTTTTGCGTTATCAAAGGTATGTCAGAGACTGTCGCTATTTCCAGTGCTACCCGAGCCAAGCTTTTTGGCGGAGATACCCGTACGCTTATATATAAAGCGTTGGATGCCAATGCTATGCGAGGCCGCGCCATTGCTCAAAACTTGGCAAATGTTCAAACGCCTGGCTATCATAGGGTTGAGGTTAATTTTGAAGAACAGGTGCAAGAAGCCATGAAAAAGCAGGTGACTGGCAAAAAAACCGATGAAAAACATATTGATATTGGCAGAAAAGCCTCGCTGAGAAAGGTTGAAGCTTATTCATTCCGCCCAAATGACCCCACAAATCCTGGCGAAGTCAACAACGTTGATATTGACATTGAAAATGCAAAAATGGCAGAAAACCAGATACAGCACAGCTACAACATGCAGTTCGCCTCTTTTGGAAAAATACAAGCCGCTATAAAGGGACAGGTTTATTAAGCAATTCAAACTTAATGCTCTGGAGCATGGGACAAGCGACATGTGGAGCTACATTGGCTGGAACATGGGACATGATTTTGCACAATTCATGTTCCAACCAACGAAAATTTACGCTCCGCTTGTCCCATGTCCCAAGCGAGTAAATCTACGTCTTGTCTTAAGCCAGCTTGTCTGCCAGCAGCAGTGCGTCTCTGAGCGATGTTTCGTCTGCTTTGTTTTGCCATGCTATGTCAAAACCAACGCCGTGGTCAACGCTTGTGCGCAAAACGGGTATTCCCAGCGTTGTGTTAACGCCGCGAACTTTGCGGTTTTTGCCGAGGTCAAAAGCGAGGGTTTTTGTAACCACGTGTCCCTGGTCGTGGTACATGGCAATGACTCCGTCAAAAGCTTTGCTGCCTAGCTGCGGAAAAACAACGTCGGCGGGCAATGGACCTGCGGCGTTGATTTTCATTGAGCGGAGTTTTTTCACGGCAGGCATTATGTTTTGCATTTCTTCTTTGCCAAACAAGCCATGTTCGCCAGCATGGGGGTTTATTCCCGCAACTCCTATTTTTGGATTTTTTATTCCTTTGTACTTTTTCAGAAATTTGTTCAGCAATTTGCCGGTTTTTACAATTCGCTCTGTTGTGGCTTTTTTTATAGATCCTGCAAGGGAAACATGGGTGCTTACATGGGCAACTACCCAGTCTCCGTGAACCAGAGCTAGCACAGGCTCCCTGTCTCCGCACATTTCGCCTATAAATTCCGTGTGCCCCTGAAACCCTGGCAAAGTTTTTTCCACCGCCTCTTTGCAAAGCGGAGCCGTTACCACCGCCGCCGCCATTCCAATTTGCGCAATTTCCACCGCCTGGCGAACCCATGCTATGCTTGCAGCTCCAGCCGCTTTTGAAACCTTTCCGGGCTGCAATTTCCCCTTAAACGGTGCGCTATCCGCATAAATTGGCACTCCGCCTATCTTTCCGCACCTCTCCAGCACATTTATATCGCCTATTAAAACCACAGGATGCCTTGTTTTAGGCAATTTTGCCATTAATTTTAGGCAAATTTCCGGCCCAATGCCATTAGGATCGCCGATTGTTATGAGAATTGGTTTCTTTTGCATGGAGGGGAAAATAGTAAAGTAGTGCTGATTAAGTCGAACTTAATGCTCTGGAGCATGGAACAAGCGGCATGTGGAGCTACATTGGCTGGGACATGGGACATGATTATTTAAAAATCATGTCCCAAATAACGTAGATTTGCATATCGCTTGTCCCATGTTCCTTATCCCAAGCGGAGTAAATCAGCAATTAAATATTTTCTATATTAAAATTATGAGAAAGTCCCTTTTATTTTTGTTCAGTGCAGCGTTTCTGTGCTTTTTTTCGCTGTCTTCCTGCACGGTTGAAAACAGCACGCTTGGTGGTTCCAGCAGTTCTAGTGATCCTAATAACGGTAACGGTGGAGACCCACAGCCGGAACTTTGCTTGGAAGCAAATGGCCCAGTAGCTTGTTATGGAAGGCTTAAGGCATCTGGAAACAAATTAATAGGTTCTAAAGTAGATAGTGCGGTGCAATTACGTGGAGTGAGCCTTGGTTGGAGCAATCCCAGTTGGGAAAGCGGAAGGTTTTTTACTGCAGCAGCAGTTAATGCCATGGTTGACGGCTGGAAAGCCGAAATAATCAGAGTTCCGATGGGCTGCACCGCCAATAGCTGCGTTAACAGTACAAGTGCCCTTGCCAACGCCAACAATTTAGCAAACAATATGAATAATGTTAGAACGG
>WRMM01000099.1 GCA_009777135.1 Candidatus Fibrimonadales bacterium | reverse complement strand
TTTTTCAATGAGCATGCGCGCAACAAGCTGTTCTGCTTTTTCCAGGCAATTATTTGAAAAAGGACCAACGCGGAGCAAAGTTTCATCCGTATAGCTAGCGTTTCTGGTGCCAAGCGAAAAGTAGAAAAGTATGTCAAAACGGCTATAATACCTGTCTTTGCACAAAGATATTGATAAAACTCTTTCCAAGTTTACAAAATCCTTGAATATCACGCCATTCATGGAAAAACGATTCGCTGAAGTAGTTACAATTATTGACATATACCATTACCTCTGAAAATACCCTCTATCTAAATATACATTTTTTTCGGCATTGTTCAACAAAAAAGTCAAAATAATGAGATTTCGCTCACTATTTCATAGTTTTTTCCGTTTTTAGACAAAAAATGCCACTCATTTCCCATAGCCAGAACAATATGCAAGGGGCGTACAATTCGCAGGTATTTGTTCACCTGCGCTTCCAAGCTTTGCAAATCCGTTTTTCCAGCCTTGCACTCCGCTAAAAGCCATGGCTCTCTCAAATCTGGGCTATTTGGATTGGCAACTATAACATCCAAACGGCCTTTTTCGCCTGGAGCAAGCAGTGAAAGCGCAAATTCAGTTTTTATCAAAGCCTCTGGCACCTTCAATTTTTCAATTAGCCAGTTAACCAAGGTTTGCCTAACCGCCTCTTCTGGGGTAAACGCCACCGACTTTTCTCTTGTTTTATCGTAAATCATTGTATTTAATTTAGTAAATTCCTCTTCATGACCCCATTTGCTCTTTTGCGCATAGCTTTCAAAGCTTTGCTAAGAAACAGGATGAGAACCTTTCTCTCTGTGCTTGGCATAGTTATTGGCGTTGCGGCGGTTATTACAATGGTGGCCATAGGCGAAGGCAGCAAGCAGTCAATAAAGGAGCAGATTGGGAGTTTGGGTGCAAATGTGGTGATGATTTTTTCGAACAACCGCTCAGTAAGCGGGGTGCGAACGGATGGAGCCGCAGCTGTGCGCTTAACTGAGAGCAATATTCACGCCCTGCGAAAAAATTCCGAGTATTTGGTTGCGTTTTCACCGATAGTTTCCAGCAGATCGCAGGCTGTGGCTATGGGAGGCAACTGGCCAAGCACAATGACCGGCGTGTGGCCGGATTATCTGCAAATTCGTGGCTACGAAATAGAAGACGGCATTATGTTTGAGGGCGAAATGAACATGTCTAAGGTTTGCGTTATAGGGAAAACCGTTGCAGACAATCTATTTCCCGGAACAGACCCAATTGGGCAAACAATAAGATTCAGAAACATTCCCTTCAAAGTTATAGGCACATTAAAAAGCAAAGGTACTGCTGGTTTTGGGCAAGACCAAGACGATATTATTTTAGCGCCATTTTCCGCTGTTCAAAGGCGAGTTTTGGCAACTACAAATGTTCAAAGCATTTATGCGGCAGCGATAGATGATCGCAGCGTTATGCTTGCTGTAGAAGAAGCAAAGACAATTATGAGCGAGGAGCATAAACTCCCTCCAGACAACGACTCTTTTCGCATTCAAACCCAGCAGGAAATTTTAGAGATGGTTTCTAGCACGGCAAATCTTTTAACCGTGGTTTTAACCGCCATTGCAGGCATAAGCCTTTTGGTAGGCGGAATTGGGATTATGAATATAATGTATGTTTCGGTAACCGAGCGCACCCGTGAAATAGGCCTTAGAATGGCGATAGGGGCGCGGGGTTTTGATATTTTGATGCAATTTTTGTTTGAAGCGGTTCTTATAAGCTTAACCGGAGGTTTTATAGGAATTGTGCTTGGATCCTGCTCTTCTTATGCTGTTAAGTTTTTTGCCAACTGGCCGGTCAGCATTACAGTGACCAGCATTATAATCAGCTTTTCAGTCTGCTTTGCAACAGGAGTTTTCTTTGGCTGGTACCCTGCGCGCAAGGCGGCAAGGCTAGACCCCATAGATGCTTTGAGGTATGAGTAGGCGTTTTTTAATTTTTCTAAATTTCCCATACAATGAATAAGAATACAATTATAGGTATAATCCTAATAGTGCTATTGTTTGTGTGGTCTATATATAATTCCGGCAAACAGCAAGAACTTGCGCAGGCAGAATTGCAAAGAAAAGCCAAGGAATACGCAGCCAATTTGGAAAAAGAAAGGCAAGATTCCATTGTTTCGTCTCCTGCAATTTTGGCTCCTGCTGTTTCGCAACCCGTTATTTCTCCATCTCTATCCCCAATAGCAGTTCAAGACACAGCGGAAATCGCACCTGCGGTTCGCAGAGACATTCGTGTTGAAACAGACCGTTTTTGGATTACTTTAAGTTCCGCTGGAGCTAAAATCACAAGCATAGTTCCAAAAACCCTTGCAGACAGCCTTGACAATTTTCCCGAGCTTTTGCAGAACAAAGAAGCTGGTGCGCTAAGCATAGGTTTTGACAAAGCGGATTTCAGCGATGTTATTTTTTCGGTAAAGGAATTTGAGGCAGACAGCATTGCCGTAAACGACTCCGTTGCCATTGCTTTTGAATGGAAAAATGAACAGGGCTTGGCGGTAATCAGAGAATACAGATTTACAAAAGATGGGCATTCTATCAGGCACGTGACAAAAGTAGAAGGCTTTGAGCCTAGGCAATATACGCTTAGCTGGAAAGGCGGAATGAGAGAGACCGAAGAAATTCCCGTTTTCAAATCCTTTGGAATGAACTATCTGTTCAGCGAAGTTATTTTGAACAATACATACAACGTGAATAGAGAAACCGTAACAAAGCAAACCTGGTTTAACAGAGATCAAGGCAAGGCTCTGTGGTTTGGGCTGAGGCGAAAATACATAGCCGCAATAATAAACTTTGATGGCGTAAGCGAAGCCGCTCTTGGCGCAGAGCCTTTAAAAGAAAAACGGAATGAGAAAGACCCTGGCACATACTCCTTGACAATAGTTGACAATATGGCAAGCGATTCCATTGCGGTTGACTTTACCATTTTGCCGCTTAACTGGAAAGAGGTTAAAGGCATGGAGCAGGGCTATGAGAAGATTATAGTCAGCGGCTGGGAATGGTGCGGAGCGGATAAATGGTTTGTTTGGCTGTGCGGTCTTCTTTTGACAATACTCAATGCGTTTTATGGGATTATTCCAAACTACGGAGTTGCGATTATTCTTTTGACGATTTTGATAAAGCTTGTAACTACTCCTCTGGCTTTGAAGCAGATACGTTCCACTCGCTCAATGATGGTTTTGAAGCCTGAGATGGATGCCATTCGCGCAAAGACTCGCGGCGATATGCGTACTCAGCAAGAAGAGATTATGAAGCTTTACGCAAAGCACGGAATTTCGCCGTTCAGCGGTTTTGCGGGCTGTTTGCCGATGTTTTTGCAGATGCCTATTTTCATAGGTTTGTTTGTGGTTCTCGGCAGGGCAATAGAACTCAGAAAAGAGCCGTTTGTGGCATGGATTACCGATCTTTCAAAAACCGATATTGTTTGGACTGGGTTCAGCATTCCATACCTTATGCCAGAAGGCATTGCGATTTTGCCATTCTTTATGGTTGTGAGCACTTGGGTTCAAACAAAGCAAACCATTACGGATCCCAACCAAAAAATGATGGTATGGATGATGCCGGCAATGATGTTTGTATTCAGTTCGGTGATGCCAAGCGGTTTGGTTCTTTATTGGACTATTTCCAATTTATGGAGCATTGCTCAATACATAGTTATAAGCCGCAAACCCGCCACCGCAGGCAAAGTTGCAGGCAAAACTGACACAAAAATTGTTGATGCAAAGGTAGTGAAAAAGAAGAAGTAAATCTTAGGATGGGAAGGCGCCGTGGAGACAAGCTCTTCAATACAGGATAAAATCAAAGAATTAACCTCCAAATTGAATGAGGCCAATCAGCTTTATTACAAAGGCGAACGCACCCTTTTTTCTGATTTTGAATTCGACGCTGCCTTGAAAGAATTGGAGGCTTTGGAAAAACAACATCCAGAGTTCAAGCATCCAGACTCTCCAACGCAAGCTGTAGGCAAAGAAACTCCGGGGAATTTTGCGCGCGTTGCTCATAAGGTTCCCATGCTCTCCATTATGAATACATACAACGAAACCGAGGTTTTGGAATGGGAGCGGCAGCTTCAAGGATTGATAAGCGGCGAGATAGAATATGTTTGCGAAATGAAAATCGATGGCGTTAGCATGTCGCTTTTGTACAAAGACGGAAAGCTGGCAAGGGGGCTTACGAGAGGCGATGGCGAGGCGGGCGACGATGTTACCGCAAACATAAAAACCATAAAAGATATTCCACGCGTCTTGGCAAATGCCCCAAGCGGAGAACTTGAAATTCGCGGCGAAGTTTACATGGAGCATTCCGCATTTGAAAAATTAAACGAAGAAATGATTGCGCAAAACAAACCCGTATATGCAAACCCAAGAAACACCGCAGCCGGCAGCTTGAAGCTTAAAGACCCAAAGGAAGCGGAAAAGAGGAATTTGAGGTTTTTTGCGTATCAATTGCTGTCTGGACCAGGATTTTCAGGATTTAAGGATTTTCAGGATAGGCATAGCGATAATCTTGTTGTTTTGAAAAGTTTTGGTTTTAGGGTTTTTGAGCACTTTGTTAAGGATTCTACGCAAGGGGTTTTTGAGACTTGGGGTTATTTTGATGGCTTGAGGAAAAATTTGCCTTTTGATGTAGATGGGATGGTGGTTAAGGTTAATAGCATTGCTCAGCAAAGGGATGCTGGAAAAACTTCAAAAGCGCCTCGATGGGTCATTGCTTATAAATTTAAAGCAGAGCGGGTTTATTCGGAGGTTTTGAGCGTTGATGTTCAAGTTGGGCGCACTGGGAAAATTACTCCGGTTGCAAATTTAAGCCCAGTTAAGTTGGGCGGAACAATTGTGAAAAGAGCTACGCTTCACAACTTTGATGAAATTAAGAGATTGAATTTGCAGATAGGCGATTTTGTGGGCGTTGAAAAGGCTGGCGAAATTATTCCGCAGATTTTGGAAGTTCAGGTTGAGCGGAGAACTGCGGATGCCAAGCCTATAGATGAACCCGAATTTTGCCCTGTGTGCGGAGAAAAGCTGCTAAAAGAGGATGTGGATTTGCGTTGCGAAAATTTGCAATGCAAAGCGCAGCTGCAGGGATTTTTGGAATACTTTGTTTCGCGCAAGGTTATGGAAATTGATAATCTTGGGCAGGCTTTGATTGAAATGCTTTTGAGCAAAGGTTTGATAAAAGAAGTTTGGGATATTTACAAACTTAAAAAGGAAGAGCTTGCCGCTCTGGAGGGGATGGGCGAGAAAAGCGCTCAAACTGTTATAGACGGAATTGAAAAAAGCAAGGGCAATAGTTTGGAAAGGCTGATTGCGGCTCTTGGCATTCGCCATGTTGGGGTGAATGGGGCAAAGATTTTGGCTAAGTATTTTAAAACCCTGGATGCTCTTGCTCAAGCAACGGAAGAGGAATTGATTGATATAAATGGAATTGGCGAAGTGATTGCAAAGAGCATTTACAATTTTTTTCGCACTCCGCTTGGCGAAGACTGGCTAAAAAAAATAAAGGAAGCAGGCATAAACACGGAATACAAAGGCACAAGCGGAACGCTCTTTATTGGGCAAACCGTGGTTTTAACAGGAACATTGCCAACGCTTGGCAGGGAAGAAGCAAAAGAAATTTTGGAAGCAAATGGCGCAAAGGTGAGCAGTTCGGTCAGCAAAAAAACCTCTTGGGTGCTGGCAGGCGAAAACGCAGGCAGCAAGCTAGAAAAAGCAAGGGAGCTGGGAATTCCGGTTTATGGCGAAGAGTGGCTTTCCGCTGCCCTTTCGCACCCTGCCATAGAACTTTCCATAGAAAATTGAAAACCTGAAGTTAATTTCTAAATTTTCCAACATGTCTCATCTCTGGTTTCCATACGCCCAAATGCAAACAATGCCTCCGCCATTGAAAGTTGCAAACGCACAAGGCGTAAAACTTAGTTTGGAAAACGGGCAGGAGCTTATAGATTCAATTTCCAGCTGGTGGTGCGTTCTTCATGGATATAACAATGAAGAAATAAATGCTGCCATGCAAGAACAAATGCAAAAATTTTCGCATGTTATGCTTGGAGGCTTAACGCATGAACCTGCAGAAAAATTGGCGGAGGAGCTTGTTCGCATAACTCCGCAGGGTTTGGAGCATGTTTTTTTTGCAGACTCCGGTTCTGTTGGAATGGAAATTGCCATGAAAATGGCGGTGCAGTTTTGGAAAAATAATGGAGCTGAGGGCAAGCATAAATTTGCGAGTTTATATAAGGGCTACCATGGAGATACAACTGGCGTAATGTCCATTGGCGACCCAGAAGAAGGCATGCATCATTTGTTCAAAGGATTTTTGCCAAAGCAGTTTTTTATAAATCCATGTTTAAATGAAATGGAAAATTTGTTTAAGGAACATTCCAAAGAAATAGCGGCTTTTGCTTGCGAGCCGCTTTTGCAAGGAGCGGGCGGTTTTAATTTTTATTCGCCGAAATTTTTAAAAGGAGCAAAGGAGCTTTGCGAAAAATATGATGTGCTGCTCATAGCAGACGAGGTTGCAACGGGGTTTGGACGCACAGGAACAATGTTTGCCTGCGAACAGGCAGGCATTGCGCCAGATGTTATGGTACTTGGCAAAGGCTTGACGGCCGGATATATGGGTTTATCTGCAACTCTTGCAAACAATAAAGTTTACAATTCCTTTTTGGGAAAAAATTATGAAAAAGCATTTATGCACGGGCCAACATTTATGGGAAACGCCCTTGCTTGCTCTGCTGCTCTTGCCTCTTTGAGAATTTTTGAGCGTGAAAACTATTTGCAAAAAATCGCTGGCATAAATGAGATTTTAAAGGAAGAGCTTTTGGGTTTTGAGGCTAAGGGAGTAAAGGAAACGCGTGTGCTCGGGGCTTGCGGGGGTATTGAAACCGGGAAAGCAGAAGGTCACAAAGGCATTCAA
>WRMM01000098.1 GCA_009777135.1 Candidatus Fibrimonadales bacterium | reverse complement strand
CAGTTCTGTACCATGAATAAAACCTCTCCTTTGAGCCATCAGCAGAAACCTCATAAGCAATTTTGGGAGCATCATTGTCAAAAACTTCAACAACTTCCAAACGTTTAGATTCGCAAGACATCTGAAATCCGATGACCCCGATTAACAGTATTTTCCCTATTTTAAAAATGTTGCCAGCCAATTTGCCTTTAACAAAAGAGTGAATTTCTTCAAAGGTCATGGGGTTAAGATAGAAATTTAGCATTCGCCATCGCCTTTTCTCTTTCATCTTTTGGCTGCGGCAAGCACTCGTTTTTTTGCACTTAGAATGCAAAAACTTTATATTTTTTCAAAGTTTTTGTATATTATAGCTATGATTTTGATAAAAAGGCAAGAATATCTATCGCAACTCTTGAATTTCAAAGACGAGCGGTTGATTAAAGTTGTTAGCGGAGTAAGGCGGTGCGGGAAATCCACTCTGCTCTTGCAGTTTATGGATTTTTTAAAAGAAAACGGCATTGGCGATAGCCAAATTATATACATAAACTTTGAAGATATGGACTTCGCTAATTTGAATACTGCCCAAAAATTGCACAAATATGTTGTTTCTAAAATGCAGGAAAATAAAAAAAATTATATAATTTTAGATGAAATTCAAAATGTCAAAAAATTCGAAAAAGCAGTTGACAGCCTTTTTATCAAAAAAAATACGGATATTTATATAACAGGCTCAAATGCAAAATTTCTCTCTGGAGAACTTGCGACTTTGCTATCGGGGCGTTACGTTGAAATATCCATGCTTCCATTGTCTTTTAAAGAATATGTGTCTTTTACGGGAAAAACAGACTTGGAAAAAAAATATGTGGATTATATTATGCTTGGCAGTTTTCCACAAATAATTTATTTTGGCGGAGATGCAAATAAAGTAAGGGCTTATCTAGACGGAATTTACAGCACGGTTGTATTAAAAGATATTTTGAGCAGAAGAAAAATAGCAGATACTTTTGCATTTAACAATGTTGCCAGATTTATTTTTGACAATATAGGGAATTTGCTTTCGACAAATAGAATAGCTAATATAATGTCCAGCAGCGGCAAAGAAATAAATACGAGAACAGTTAAATCTTATTTAGAAGCTATGGCAGACGCTTTCATTATATACAAAGCTAAAAGATTTGATATAAAAGGCGGAGAGTATTTGAAAACTGGAGATAAATACTATTTGTGCGATATAGGTTTGCGTTATTATTTGCTAGGCAACAAAAATACGGATTTTGGGCATATTTTGGAAAATATTGTTTATTTGGAACTGCGGCGGCGCGGATTTAACGTTTATATTGGCAAAGCGGGAGAAAAGGAAATAGATTTTGTAGCGCAATCCGGAAGCAAAACGGAATATTATCAAGTTGCCTATTCCATTAAGGAAAAAGACACTTTGGAGAGGGAGCTGAATCCTTTAAAATCCATTCGCAACCACTACCCAAAATATTTGATAACTTTAGACAATGCTCCGCCCGTTGACTACAATGGCATTAGAAGCATAAATGCTTTGGAATGGTTGATGCAACCCGCTCCGCCTTAGGCTGCGGCCAGCATTCATTTGATGAGCAGTATGATGACACGCTAGATTCATCGTCTAGCAACGTTGCGAGTTTGTAGTCTAGCGAAGGTGGTACTAGCGCTTATTACGAGATGATTCTATAGCATACTATGTTAAGGATTGAGCGCGGCGCTGGTATTAAGGCAAGGCAATTACTTGTAAAAATCATCATGAGTGCCTAGTTTTTGCGCCCATTAGAAAATGGGATAGGTTTAATAAGCACTTTCCCGATTTTAAAAATGTTGCCAACCATTTGGTTTAAGTCTCTTTTTGTTTAAAAAAACGCCGTTGCCTTTTTTTGCTTTGCCTATTTTATTGATGCGAAATTTTTTTGCGAGTTGCAAAATTTTTTCTTCTGCGGATTTTTTTGCGGTAAAAAGCAGGCAATAATCTTCGCTGCCGCGCAAGGAATTTTCTTCCGCATTTATTTCCATGCGAACTTTTGATTGCAGCGATATGTGGAACAGGCTTTCTGCCAGAGTATCGCTGGTGTCTATGCAGGCTCCAATGCCTTTTATTTTTGCTAGCTTGCTGCCCAAGCCCAGCGGAGGCTTGGGAACTTTGTGCAGGTTTACGAGTTCCTGCTCTTGCTTGCTGAATTTTCCGCCTCGCTTGAGCAACTCCAAACCCATTGAGCTTTTGCCCGGAAATCCGGAAACCCATATATCATCGCCTGGTTTTGCTGCGCTCCGCAAAAGGGCTTTGCCCTTTAATTCACCAAAAACCGCTATTGAAAAAACGCCTAAGGCTCCGCCTGTGGTGTCTCCGCCTAAAATTTTTACCTTGTGTTTTTTGCAGATTTTTACCATTGCTTTTGCAATTTCATCTCGCGTTTTTTTGCTCCATTTTTTATTTATGCAAACCGAAAAAAGAATTGCTGTTGGAACACCGCCCATTGCGTTTATGTCAGAAAAATTTGAAAGCAGGCATTTTTCAATTGCTTGCGAGGGACTGCTCCAGTCCAGCCGAAAATGCGTTCCCTCCACAGACATATCCGCTGCTATTAAATATTTGCCTTTAACAAAAGCATCATCGCCCGCTTTTGTAAGCAGGCTGTTTATGAATTTAAATTCTGGAGTAAACATCTTCTAGCGAAAGCTCGTTTTCTGCCATCATGCAAGCCACATAATACAATGTTTGCGAAAGTTCCAAAGCGAGAGCGTCTTTGCCCTCATAGCGCGCCGCCATCCAAGATTCCGCCGCTTCTTCCACCAATTTTTTGCCAATGCCATGCGAACCTTTTTTAAAAAGCTCCGTTGTGCTTTTGCCTTCTGGCATCTTTTCTTTGCGGTCTTTAGCCAAAGCGTAAATTTCTTCAAAAGTCATTGTGCTAAGATAGAAATTTATTGACGCTGATTTTCTATTTTATCCTCAACCTACCAAAGGAGAAAATACAATGAAAAAATCCATAGCCATAATCACGGCAATTGTTTTGACGGTTGTTTTTGTTGTTTCTTGCAAAGAGAAGGAGCAGGGCAACGTCTCTGCACCTAGAACAGAGGAGGCTGCGGAAAAATCAATTCCTCAACCTATAAAGGAAATGCATCCAACATTAGGAAAGTCGCTGGATTACAGCACGGAAGGCGAAGCCGAATTAAACAAAATTCAGAAGACTTTGGATTACAATAAATTGACCGCTAAACAAAAGAAATTCTTGGAAAATCGCCATTACTATGTCGATGGTCCCTGTGCCTCTTATTGGGACACCTGCACGAGCCAGTGCGATCAAGGAAATGGCATACGCAACGTTACAGCCTCTTCATCTTTAAAATCAACGGCAACAATCAATTATTTGCCAACAAATGCCAACAATAGCTCTTTTAAAGATGCTTGGGTAGAAGGCGTTGCTGGTTACGGCATAGGCGAACATATCACTTTTCATTTCAAACCAAAAACATTAAAAATTTATGACATTAATATTGCCAACGGCTATGTGAAATCGGAAAAAGCGTATAGAGAAAATTCAAGACCGAAAAAACTAAAAATGTATGTTGATAATAAACCTGTTGCAATTTTAAACTTGCAAGACATTCGCCAAGAGCAGATTTTTACATTTGAGCCAGCAATAGGCGATGGCGAAATGAGATATTTATTTAGCGAGGAAGCAAAAGGAGAGCCGGAACGGACGGTTAAGTTTGAGATAATGGAAGTTTATCCTGGTGAGAAATATGATGATACCGTCATAAGTTTAATTGATATGGGCAGATTTGGTGGTTGCTGCTTTTCTGCAGGCACGCAAATAGCAATGGCAGACAATTCACAGAAAAACATTGAAGCGGTAAAAGCAGGCGATATGGTAAAGAGTTGGGATTTTGGCAAAAAGATGCTTGTAAACACAAAAGTTTCAAAGCTGCTTTCCGCAACGCATTCCGGCTTGCTCAAATTAAAGCTCGCCGAAGGCGAAATAATCACAACTTCCGATCACCCATTTTGGGCAAACAAAAATGCGTGGGTCAAGGCAGGCGCATTGAAAGCGGGCAGCAAAGTGTTTATCCCCGAAAAGAATGAATATTCGCAAATAACAAGCATAGAAAACATAGACGAAAAGCAAACTGCATACACAATAGAAGTCGAGGGAAGCGATAATTTTGTTGCGAATGGGATATTGGTGAGGGTAGAATAAGCTGCCTAGCTTGCGGGGCGGTTGATAGTAGCTTTCATTTTCTATATTCCGTAAATGGCTGCATACCAAACAAAGCAATTCAAGAAATGGAATAAAAAGAACAAAATTCCAAAAGATAATCTGTTAAATGCCATAAAAAGCATAGACAGCGGTTCAGGTATTGTGGATTTAGGCGGTGATTTATATAAAATTAGAATAGCAAAAAATAAAGGAAAATCTGGTGGTTACAGAACTTTGATTATACATAAAAAAGATTTTAGAAGCTTATTTATATTAGGATTTGAAAAAAATGAATTAGATAATATAAATGATAGAGAATTAAAAGCCTACAAAGCATACTCAAAAGAATTTATTTCTTATGATGATAAAATCATTGCAGGAATGCTTAAAAATGGTTCACTTTTTAATTTGGAGGCATTATGAGCCAACTAATGGAAACTTTAGCAGACCTTGTCAAAGGTTCATTAAAAGCAGGCGGCAGCGTTTCTTTCACGGAAGCGGAGCTTAAAGATATGGGAATCAAAGTTCCCAAGTCAAAGCTGCACCTTATCAAGCAACCGCAAGCAACGACCACAGAGACTGTTTCTATGCAGCTTCCCAAGCCCTTGATTGTGACCATAAAACGTCAGGCGAAAAAAGCTTCCATTCCATGGACTTCTTACATGCGGGAAGCATTGGAGGCAGGCGTTAATCGCATGGCGAGAGTTTAAACATTGTTTGCTATCTTCTTCTCATGGGAAATGTAAATTTATTTATAATCATTGCAGCATTGCTTACGGCGTTTGGCTGCGGCAAGCACTCATTTGATGAGCAGTATGATGACACGCTAGATTCATCGTCTAGCAACGTTGCGAGTTCATCGTCTGATGACAATAATATCGTTGAGAATCCTCTAACGGTAGGTGAATATGTGCATACAATGCCTGATGGCAGAACAATGACCGTGTATTATATACTACCGCCTAACATGAAGAGCGAAACAAGAGTCTTGTTTCTCATGGCTGGTACAAACCGCACTTCAGGTATTAGCGATATTTATCCTTCTATTCCTATGGCTGTTGTTGCAAATATTGTAGTGATACGCCCCGATTATACCAGAGAAGATTTTCCTTTTAACCAATATCAAATGATTAATGTTGGAAATGCAGGAAGCAGAAAGCCTTACGAAGAATGGTCTTTTAATCATATAGACCGTATTTTCGTAGAATTTACCGCACAGCATGGATTAAGCGCAGCGAAATACATTCTCTATGGGTTTTCAGCCGGAGGCCAATTTACGCACCGGACATTAATGCTCAGCCAAAGCCCTTACCTTGATTACGGAATAGCTGGGGGCGCCGGGACATATCTTTTCTATAGGGAAGACTGGCCTTACCCAAGAGGTTTAAGCGATCTTATACCGTTGTATAAAAATAATCTGCTGAATAATCTTGCAAATAAAAAATTATATGTTTTGGTTGGTGAAAATGATAATGATCCGAATGGCGCTAACCTAGACCGCGGAGCCTGGGATGTTCAAGGAATACAGAGATTGGAAAGAGCAACTAATTATTATGCCGCAGCCAAAGATTATGCCGAAGAACACAATATAAATTTTAATTGGGAATTTTATGTGGTACCCGATGCCGACCATAGTACCGGCGTAAGATCCCAAGCTTTGGATATAATTACTGGAAACAATTATTATTACAAACCAGCTGCTCCGCCGCCTATTCAACGGTCAGGACAGGAACGGATTTACGGTACATGGTATAGAAGCAATAATGTATATGTTCTTACAGAAGAAACCTTGTCTTATTTCAGCAGTTCCGACCGTTTTGTTATCGGCATTACCGCCATTGAGGCCGTTGCAAATACAGGTCAATACCCTGACGCTCCTCAAGCTGATTACCCCAACGGTTACCGCATACGAGGTGTCTATACTGAAACAAATCAAAGCTCCACATCGATAGGCGATGCTTTCAGCCGGATATTTTATATCAGCCCTGATAATACCTCAATTATGAGAACAACAGGCAATGTTTGGAATAGATATAGGTAACTCGCAAAATTCACATTGACTAAACTCGCTCTGCCTTTTGATAAAAGGCATGGACCTAGATGAATATTGTGAACCTGTACTTGGGTCATTTGGTTGCTACTACAAAAATTACTATAATATAGTATAGTAACATTAAAGGAGTAACATGAAAAAAGTATCTTTATTTTTAACAGCCGCAGTGATGATTGCGGCTATGGGTTGCGGAGGCGGTAAAAAAGCAGATGCCAACGGAGTTTACATCGGGCAGCCGCTCAGCGAGTTTATCTCTATTTTTGAAAAACAGTACAAAGTGGTAAAAGGGGTCATTAGTTTAGAAGGCGATGATTACCCTGCTTACGATGTTTTTGAGAATGACGAATTGTTATTTCAGGTAGAACTGCATCCCGACAGACTTGAAACAGCGCATCGAATATGGATTTACAGTCCGCAAATTAAAACGCAAAAGGGCATTGGCGTTGGCTCTACGTATGGCGAATTGAAATCCAAGTATAACATTGCTTGGGTTAGCGAGGAAGGTGGATTAAATGTGTGGGTCGAGGGACTTTCAGCACTTTTCAGAATGACCGGTGAATTCCCCGAAGATTTTGATTGGAGCTGGTTAGATAAAGAAAGCATGCCTAAAAATCTGACCGTACAAGAAATCATGTTAGCCAGCGATGATGTTATGGTAACAACCAACAAACGCATCGTAGTGCTAAACGCTGTTGAAACTACCGATGCGAGGTATTGACGGCGGAAG
>WRMM01000097.1 GCA_009777135.1 Candidatus Fibrimonadales bacterium | reverse complement strand
GATGTTTCTTTGGCGGTTGCGGAGCAATTTGCAACCCAAGGCAAAAAAGTGCTGGTGCTCTTAACCGATATGACCAACTTTTCCGATGCCATGAAAGAAATTGCCATAACGATGGAGCAGGTGCCTTCTAACAGAGGCTATCCAGGCGATTTGTATTCGCAGCTTGCAAGCCGCTACGAAAAAGCAGTGGATTTTGAAGGATCTGGCTCTATCACCATTTTGGCGGTTACCACAATGCCAGGCGATGATGTGACTCACCCTGTTCCAGACAATACAGGCTATATAACTGAGGGTCAGTTTTATTTGCGCAAGGGCAGAATTGAGCCATTTGGCTCGCTTTCGCGCTTAAAGCAGCAGGTTAACGGAGAGACCCGCGAAGACCATCGCACCATAATGAACACCATGATTCAGCTTTACGCGAGCTACAAAGAAACTTTGGAAAAGCAGTCCATGGGCTTTCGCATGGGCAACTGGGATGCAAAGCTGCTGAAGTATGGCGTTCGCTTTGAAAAAGAAATGATGGATTTGTCTGTGAATATTCCTTTGGAGCAGGCTTTGGATCAAGGCTGGAGAATGCTTGCGGATTGCTTTAATCCTGAAGAAACGGGTATTCCAAGCAAGCTGATTGGGAAGTTCTGGCCTAAGTAAATATTCCTTCAATGAATTTCTCAGACCTCATAGCCATAATGCAAAAACTTCGCTCTCTGGAGGGCTGTCCTTGGGACAGAGAGCAAAATTTTAACACTCTTTTGCCATATCTTTTAGAAGAATCTTATGAATACATAGATGCTGTGCAAAGCGGTAACGCAAAGCACATGGCAGAAGAACTGGGCGATTTTCTTTTGCAAATAGTTTTTCACGCCCAAATAGCCAAAGAAGAGGGCAAGTTCACAATAGATGACGTTATAAAAGAAATTTGCGAAAAAATGACCCGCCGCCATCCGCACGTTTTTGGCAATGAAAATGTTGCCAACGTTTTGGAAAAATGGGAACAAATCAAAGACAGCGAAAAAAAAGAAAAGCGTTCCGCTATGGACAAAGTGCCTTGCTCAATGGTAGCTCTTTCCCGCGCGCAGGAACTTTCAAGGCGCGCTGCAAAAGTAGGCTTTGACTGGAGCGACTCAAAACCTGTTTTAGAAAAGGTAAAAGAAGAAATAGGGGAGTTCGAAGCTACTCAAAGCGGTTCCCCCGAAGCCGAAGAAGAATTTGGCGACATCTTATTTGCTTTGGTAAACTTAGCTCGTCACAAGGGCATAAATGCCGAAATTGCCTTAACAAAAGCCAATGCCAAATTTGAAACCCGTTTCAGAAAAGTAGAAACCCTGGCCGGAGGCCGCCCGCAGGATTTTACGTTGGAAGAGTTGGATGGTTTTTGGAACGAGGCAAAAAAATAACAAAAAAAAATTTTTCCCCTTGACAAGGTTTAAAAATATTTCTATATTTTTCTAACATGTTTAGGAATATGTGCAATCTATGTTTAGAAATATGACTTATATTTCCACTTGCCCCACATTAAGGCTCCCGCATGAGCCTACGCCAAACTACACACTCCACAAAATCCCGCAAATTTCACAAAAAAATGAACCCCAAAAGGGCAAAAATATACTACTAACTAGAGGAGGTATAGTATGAAAAAAAACATTCCAGAGTTATTTGGAAGTATGGTGTTCAATGATGAGACAATGCGCTCACGCCTGCCTAAAGAAATTTACAAGGCGCTAAAGAAAACCATGAGGGAGGGCACGCATTTGGAACTTGATGTTGCAAATGTAGTTGCAAACGAAATGAAAGAATGGGCGGTCGAAAAAGGCGCAACGCATTTTTCGCATTGGTTCCAACCAATGACAGGCGTTACGGCAGAAAAACATGAAAGCTTTGTTTCTTCCGTAGGCAACGGAAAAATAATCATGGAGTTTTCTGGCAAGGAACTTGTGCGCGGCGAACCCGATGCATCAAGCTTTCCCTCGGGCGGTTTGCGCGCCACGTTTGAAGCGAGAGGCTACACGGTTTGGGACATCACAAGCTATGCGTTTATAAAAGACGGCACGCTTTGCATTCCCACAGCGTTTTGCTCTTATGGCGGCGAGGCTCTTGACAAAAAAACGCCGTTGCTGCGTTCCATGGAAGCCATCGATAAACAGGCACGGAGAATCCTGAAACTGTTCGGCAACGATTCGGTTCGCCGCGTTATTGCCACGGTAGGTCCTGAGCAGGAATATTTTCTTATTGACAGGGAAACGTATTTAAAACGCCCCGATTTGGTTATCACCGGCAGAACGCTGTTCGGCGCTCGTCCGCCAAAAGGGCAGGAATTGGAAGACCATTATTTTGGAGCTGTGCCGGCGCATGCCTCGGCTTTTATGAAGGAGCTTGACGAAGAGCTTTGGAAGCTGGGGATTTTGGCAAAAACCAAACACAACGAAGTTGCCCCCGCCCAATATGAGCTGGCGCCGATTTTCTCTGCGGTAAACGTTGCCGTTGATGATAATCAGCTAACGATGGAAATAATGAAGAGTATTGCCAATAAACACGGCCTTGTGTGCCTGCTGCACGAAAAACCTTTCGCAGGCGTAAATGGCAGTGGCAAGCATAACAACTGGTCTATGTCAACCGACACGGGCATGAACCTTTTGGAGCCGGGCGAAACGCCTCACGAAAACGCTCAATTCTTGCTGTTCTTGGTAGCGGTTGTTAAAGCTGTGGACGAATATCAGGACTTGCTCCGCGTTTCTGCTGCAAGCGCGGCAAACGATCACCGCTTGGGAGCAAACGAAGCTCCTCCAGCGATAATATCAATGTTTTTGGGCGATGAGCTTACAGAAATATTGGAAGCTATAGAGTCGGGTTCGGCATACAGCAAGTGCAAAAAGAGCCAGATGGAAATCGGGGTTACGGCATTGCCGCATTTTCCCAAAGACACCACAGACAGAAACCGCACCTCGCCTTTTGCATTCACGGGAAACAAATTTGAATTCCGCATGCTTGGCTCATCGTTTTCCGTTGCAGGTCCGAACATTGTTTTGAACACGGCGGTAGCGGAAATTCTTTCGCAGTTTGCAGATTCGCTAGAAAAGGCAAAGGATTTTAAATCCACCCTTGCTGCGCTTGTAAAAGATACCTTTGTTGCGCACAAGCGCATTGTCTTCAACGGAAACAATTACAGCGAAGACTGGGTAAAGGAAGCGGCAAGCCGAGGCTTGTCTAACCTGAAAACGGCTGTGGATGCTCTTCCCCAGTTTGTTTCTCAAAAAAGCGAGGCTTTGTTTACAAAGCACGGCGTTTTCTCCAAAGCGGAAGTTCATTCTCGCTATGAAATTCTCACCGAGATTTACTGCAAAACGCTTTGCATAGAAGCCTTGACGATGATTGAGATAACAAAGGTAAATATAATACCTTCTTGCATAGCGTATCAAAGCGAGCTAGCTTCTCTTTTGAAGCGCAAAAAAGCCTGCGGCAGTTTTGACACATCGCTGGAGGATTTTTTGCTAGGTCAAATCGCCGATTTATCCGCAGGGCTGCTAGGCAAACTAAAAGCCTTGGAGAGCGCGGTTGAAAAAGCCAAAAATGAACAAAGCATAGAAGCGCAGGCTGCCTTATACGGCGGCGATGTGCTTGGAGCTATGTCGCAATTGCGTCAAACAGCAGATGAGCTTGAAAGCCTTGTTGCCAAAAAGCACTGGTCTTTGCCGTCTTACGCCGAACTGCTTTACATGGTCAAATAAGGAGGAATGATTATGGACTTTGGTATTTGGTTTCTACTCGCTGCTGCATTAGTATTCTTTATGCAATGCGGCTTTATGATGCTCGAGGCTGGATTTACCCGCGCGAAAAACGCTGGCAATATCATCATGAAGAATATTATGGATTTTTCCATGGGCGCTATCGCCTTTCTTCTGCTTGGTTTTACCCTTTTGACCGCTGAGGATTATCTGTTTGGCTTCATAGGCATTCCAAATCTGAACATTTTTACTGACTTCAGTAATTTTGATTTTTCAGATTTCATCTTTAACTTGGTGTTCTGCGCCACGGCGGCTACGATAGTAACGGGAGCCATGGCGGAACGCACCAAATTCACAGCCTACATTATCTATGCCGTAGTCATCTGCGCCGTTATATATCCGGTTCAGGCTGGATGGGTGTGGAATGAAAGCGGCTGGCTTGCAAAGATGGGCTATGTGGATTTTGCGGGTTCGTCTGCAATCCACATGGTGGGCGGTATCTGCGCTTTTATCGGCGCGTTTATCCTTGGTCCCCGTATCGGCAAGTACACTGTGGATAAAACCACTGGGAAAAAAGTTGTCAATGCAATCCCCGGCCACTCTTTGACGCTGGGTGCGCTTGGCACCTTTATTTTGTGGCTTGGCTGGTATGGCTTTAACGGCGCGGCGGCAGAAAGCGTGGCACAGCTTGGTTCTATATTTGTCACCACAACGCTTGCTCCGTCTGCTGGCGCAATAGCAACCATGCTATTCACTTGGATAAAAAACGGAAAACCCGATATATCCATGACGCTTAACGGCGCGCTTGCTGGTCTTGTTGGCATAACGGCAGGAACTTCCAATGTGGATGCTCTTGGCGCATTAACAATCGGCGCGGTCGCAGGCATATTGGTAGTCTTGGCAATTGAGTTTATAGACATAAAATTGCAGGTTGACGATCCGGTGGGCGCGGTGGCAGTGCACGGTGTTTGCGGTATATGGGGCACGCTTGCGGTTGGCTTGTTCGCAAGGCCAATTGTTAAAGGCGAAGATGTTATTTCGGATGTGACGGGCTTGTTTTATGGCGGCGGCGCAGGGCTGCTTGGCGTTCAGGCGCTGGGCGTTCTGGCAATTGCGGCATGGACTATCGCAACGATAACCATAACCTTTTTGATTATAAAGAAGGTGCATGGCTTGCGGGCTTCCACGGAAGATGAGATTCTTGGTCTTGACTCCACCGAGCACGGCTTGATAAGCTGCTATGCCGACTTTTTGCCAGTTGCCAGTTCTAACTTGCAGGTGATGGGCGGTCACAGCGCTCCTTCCATTGCGGTTGCCCCATCGGTGGCGATTCCAGTTACGGATGTATCAACCGGCAAAAAGCTCACCAAGGTAACCGTAATCACAAGGATAAGCAAATTTGGAGAGCTTAGAGAGGCTTTAGACAAGATTGAAATTACCGGGCTTACTGTTACCAACGTGATGGGCTACGGCTTGCAGCGAGGACATTCGCATACATACCGCGGCGTGCCTTTGGAATCTCCGTTGCATCCGAAAATTCAGGTTGACATTGTTGTAAGCAAGGTTCCCGTGGATGTGCTTGTTAAAACGATTAAAGAAGCGTTGTACACAGGCAGCATCGGCGATGGAAAAATATTCATTTACGATGTTGAAAACGTTATAAAGGTTAGAACCGGCGAAGAAGGCTACACCGCTTTGCAAGACTCGGTTCTCGCTGAATAGGTATTTTTTTTAGGGCGGCGTTGCCGCCCGCAACTATAACTTACCCAACCTTAACTGCTTTCACAGCCTCTTTGCCCAAAATTTTGTTGGCAGAAAATATAATATTCGCTTTAATGGCGGCTATTTCCGCTCTCCAAACAGAGGAATTTGTTTGCAAAATTAGGGTTTCATTTTTTAAAGTGACGATTTGCGCTTTTTCTTGCAGTTTTCCTGGTAAAATTTGAGATTTGTTTTTTTCCAGAATAATTGCATCTTTTTGTTCTTGGCTTAAAAAGTCATTCAAAAAAAACATTGCCAAAGCCCCTGCGCCGAGCGGTTCGTCTTTGCATATAACTGGGGTTTTTCTTATTTTGTCTTCTATGCGTTTTTCTTTTTCGCTGGGAAAAACAAAGAAATTAGGTTCATATTTTGTCATAAATTACAAGCTAATGGATTTATTAAATCTGCCTGGTTGCCCGCCATATAATCCAATATCTCCATAGCTGCCATCCATATCTCTGAAAAAATCCGTTCTAGGGGCTGCATTTCTGGCAGGTGAATATGTGGACAATCGGTATGGCTGCAGGAGCAAGGGCTGGGGCTGAGAATTTTCAGCCTTTGTCTCTGCGATACCCTGCGGACCCTCATAGATCCTTTGCAAAACAGTGTCTTTAACGTTTGCGGAGGGAGTTGGCACTTCTAGATCGCTTTTGGCTTTGTTTTTTTCTTTTTCGCTGCCTGCAAAAATTGGATCCGAATAGATATTCCCGAACTTGTCTTTGGGAACGGCATCCTTTTCGTTTTTGATTATCTTTGAAACTCCGGCGGGGCAAAAACGGCAGTCGGTGCTGGCATTGGCAAAAAACAGGTTGCTTTGGATACGGGGGCTTGGTCTGGAATCTGACCAAATACCGAAATTTGAATTTTTGTAAAATATGTTTGCGGCTATTGCAGGGCGAGAATTGCTGATATAAACGCCTGCGCTCAAATTTTCGGTGAAAATATTGTTGTAAATTGCAACATCAGCTTCGTTTTCCAGCCAAATGCCAGTATTATTGCCTATAAAAAGCGAATTTCCCACATTAAATCTGCCAAAAGAGGCGTTTATTGCCTTGTTTGCGCCCATTATATGCAAATATTCTATGCTAACATGCGCTCTTTCTTTTTTCGGAAGCCTTATTCCATCCCACTGAATTTTGCCTGGAACATGATTTTCCGGCAAAATTCGCACAGGCTCATCTGCCGTGCCTCTTATAAGCAGCGGGCCATACGCCTTTATGCTTATATACATTGAATCTGACCAATCCAGCTGTCTGGTTTCTCCGCATTCTTCGCCGGGCACAATAAATACTTCAACTCCAGCCTCTATGGTAAGCCTTGCTCCAGGGGCAATTTGAATATCGCCCGTTATGCGGTATGGGGAATTTTCTTTTGTCCAAATTACAGGCAAATCTATTACTCCGCAGTAATTTTCGGCAAAAACCGAAACCGCCATTGCAAGCAGGGCAAGCATTGGAATTTGAAAATTAAGTTTCATTGAAGGAAAATATAGTAAACGCTGATTAAGTCGCTTTGGGTTTGGGGTATGGGGTATAGGGTATGGGGAATTTCACAAAAAACTTTGTTCTAGGA
>WRMM01000096.1 GCA_009777135.1 Candidatus Fibrimonadales bacterium | reverse complement strand
GCTGCTCCATCTTTTGCTGGAACTTTGCCTGCTGCTGGTTTTTCTGCTGCTCCATCTTTTGCTGGAACTTTTCTTGCCATTGCTCTTTTTGCGTTTGCGCAAGGGCAGTTTGCGGTGTTAAGCCTGCAATGCCAGCTACAAGGCATAGCGCAACGAGATTAATTAGGTATTTTTTCATTTTCATAGTCTCCCAAAATTAAATGAAATACTGTAGATAATATATAAAATAATGATTAGCTTAATGTTTGGGTATGGGGTATAGGGTTTGGGGTATGGGCAATGCAAAAATATGCTCTTTTTAGCGAATTTAAGCCGTTTTTTGTAAAATTCCCCATACCCCAAACCCAAAGCGACTTAATCAGCGATTACTTTATATAAAAATCTAGACGCGTTTGCCCTGAAGGGTGCTAATTAATATTTTTCTTTTAGCTGTAAAAAATACAATTTGGTTTTCTGACAGAATTTACTACGTTATACCCCTATGGCAAAAAAAGTACAAGATGCGTTGAAAGATTTGGTTTCGCTTTGCAAAAGGCGCGGCATTATTTTCCCTGGTTCGGAAATTTACGATGGTTTGGCTAATACTTGGGACTACGGTCCTTATGGAACTGAGTTAAAAAAGAATATTAAAGACCTGTGGTGGAAAAAATTTGTTGCAAGCCGCGAAGATGTTGTGGGATTGGATTCCTCAATTTTGCTGAATCCCCGCGTTTGGGAAGCTAGCGGGCACGTTGGGAGCTTTAGCGACCCGCTGGTGGATTGCAAAGTGTGCAAAGAGCGTTCGCGGGCAGACCATTTGCTAGAAGACAAACTTGGCTCAGGCATTGCCGCTGGCAAAAATTTTGCGGAAATTGCCGCAATGATGAAAGAAAACGGCATTCAATGCCCAAAGTGCGGGAGCAAAGACTGGACGGAGCCGCGCTCGTTTAACCTGATGTTCAAAACAGAAATAGGCGTTATTGAAGGAATGGGAAACCAAGTGTATTTGCGTCCGGAAACCGCTCAGGGAATTTTTATAAACTTTAAAAACGTAACCGAAAGCAGCCGGCAAAAAATCCCGTTTGGCATTGGGCAAATAGGAAAAAGCTTTAGAAACGAAATAACGCCGGGCAACTTTATTTTTCGCACAAGGGAATTTGAACAGGCAGAAATGCAGTTTTTCTGCAAACCAGGAACAGAGCAGGAATGGTATAAATATTGGGTTGGCTTTGGCATGGAATGGCTTACGGAAATTGGAATTCGCAAAGAAAAATTAAGAGTGAGAGAACATTCAAAAGAAGAACTTTCGCATTACTCAAACGGAACAAGCGACATTGAATACGAATTTCCGTTTGGCTGGGGCGAGCTATGGGGCATAGCAAGCAGAACAAATTATGATTTAACGCAGCACATTGAATATTCAAAAGCAGACCTGCGCTATCACGACAAAATTGCCAACGAAAAATACGTTCCATTTGTGGTTGAGCCTTCGCTTGGCATAGACAGGCTTTTGCTGGTTTTGCTCTGCGATGCCTACGATGTGGAAAAAACCGAAAACGGCGAAGACCGCACGGTGCTCCGCTTTCACCCAAGCGTTGCGCCAGTCAAAGCTGCAGTGCTCCCACTCTCAAAAGACGAAGAACTCATAGCTGTTGCAAAGGATCTTTACAAAAAACTCATCAAAAAAATCCCTGTGGAATATGACGAAACCCAAAGCATAGGCAAACGCTATCGCCGCCAAGACGAAATTGGAACTCCCTATTGCATAACAATAGACTTTGGCACAATAGGCAAAGAAGGCGAAGACAAAAAAGGCATGGTGACAATCCGCGAACGCGACTCAATGAAGCAAGAAATTATAAGGCTAGAAGATGTGGAAAAACGACTTGCAGCGATTTGACTATGCCAATGCAGATGAACATATCGCAAGGGATGCGGATAGACCAAAAACTATCTGCCCAAGCGATACTTACATCGCAAATTCTGCAAATGAGTTCCTTGGAATTGGAAGCCGCAATTCAGCAGGAACTTGAAACAAACCCTCTTTTGGAAATTGACGACAGCAGCGAAACAAATGAAAGCGAAAGCGATTGGGAAGAGTTTGAAACGGAAGCTAGCTCAGATGATTCGGACATAGGCCTTTTAGACGAACCAGAGCAAAAATCAAATATAGATTGGGATGATTATTTCAAGGAAGGCTTCAAAGATTCCGAGCCTGAGGATTTTAGCCGCCGAGATCCGGACGAAGACGACTGGGAACGCCCTCAAAGCTATGATTTGGATGTTCAGCAATATTTGCTAAACCAGTTAAAAGACCGAAATTTGCCAGAAAAAGTTTATGAATGCCTTATGTATTTAATAGGCTGCGTTGGCGACAACGGATTTTTGCGCGATGAAAACGAAAATGAAGTTAAAGAGGAAGGCGATAAAAATCCTTTAATAAAAGCCATAGACCAAATTTTGCGAAATGAAAAGTCTTTGTCAAAGGCTCCGAAAGAAGTCAAAGAAGCTTTTGAAACGCTGCGCGGTTTGGAGCCGACTGGAATAGGCGCTTTTGATTTGCGAGACTGCTTTATTATACAAGCAAAAAAAATGCCTGATTTTTCAAAAACCGCTCTTGGCATTTTGGAAAAGCATTACGATTTGCTTTTGGAGCTGCGCTATATGCAAATAGCAAAAGCCATGAACATTTCCGCGCAGGATGTAAACAACGCCGTAAAAGAACTAGCAAAGCTGAACCCTCACCCGCTAACGGAAATTCCAGCCTCCAAACTATCCTTTGTAACCCCAGACTTCATTGTGGAAAGAGAACCGGATGGCTCATTTAGCGTAATGCTCAGAGACGGCACAAAATCAAGGCTGAAAATAAATGATTCTTACAAGGATTTGCTAAAAACAAAAACTGTGAGCGGCACGGAAAAAACTTGGATAAGAAACAAGCTGAACTCGGCAAATATTTTTATGCGAAGCGTAGCGAGCCGCAAAGAAACCATGCTTTTGGTAATGAACGCAATAGTGCGCCGCCAATACGACTTTTTTGCCCGTGGTCCCCAGCACCTGCGCCCCATGATTTTGCAAGACATCGCAGAAGAAGTGAATAGAAATATAAGCACGGTTAACAGGGTGACAAACGGAAAATATGTTCAAACCATTTATGGCATTTTTGAGCTTAAAAACTTTTTTTCTGCAGGCGTTATCCAAGACGATGGCACGGAAGTGAGCAATGTAAAAATAAAAAACAGCATAAAAGAGCTAATAAACAAAGAAGACAAAAGCAGCCCTCTCTCCGACTTGGAAATCTCAGAGCTTCTTGAGAAACGCGGCTTAAAAGTAGCTCGCCGAACCGTAAACAAATATCGCGAAGCAATGGGAATTTTGCCAGTGAAGGTGAGACGGGGCGGTTAGAGAGGTTAAATGGCAAATTTTCGCACCGTAAAAATCCTTTTTCTGCTTCCTTTTTGCGTTTTTGCGCTTGAAATACAGCGTGACCAGCAGAATGAGTTTATTTTTACGGACAAAGTTGCTGCCCTAAGCGAAGTGCCGTGCAAAAATGATGTTTTTTTTATGCCAGATAATGCATCTTTTTTTGGCGAAGCAGAAGCCCCCGGAATTCCTTTCAGAACTTATATAATAGCCTTGCCAAGTTCTGCTTTGCCAAGCGTTGAAGTGCAGAATATTAAAACCGAAAGAGTGAACGGCAAGCCTTGCGGTGCGGCAGAAAATCCCAGTTTGCTGCAGATAGGCAAGCCTTATTTGAAGGATAATTTGTGGAGAGTTAAAATCAGCGTTCCGCTTCTTTATTCAAGCGGCAATTTCTGGACTTTGCGCAAGGATTTCAGGGTAAAAATAAATTTCAGCGGCAATGCAAGCGGGCATTCAATAGGCAAAAGAGCACTTGCTTCTGTGGAAAATAAAAATGCCGCCGCAAGATTTGGAACAAAGCAGGAAAGCCTGCGCATGGCTTTGAAAAGTTCCCCTATGGAAAATATAGACTGGCTGGTAAAAATTGGAGTGGGCACCACGGACCTGTCTATGCCCGCAGATGGAATGTATGCGTTTTCTTTTGATGATTTGAAAAATAAAATGCCCGCAGACTACGGAATAAAGATTAGCCAATTGAGACTCTTTGGCGCATCGCCAGATACGCTACCGGAACTTATGGGAAAAGATATAACTTTTCCAAACGTTGTGGAAATTCCTATTCAAATAAAAGATAAAAACAACAATGGAATTTTTGACAGCGGAGACTCAATAGTTTTCTTTGGCTATGGAACCGCAATTTGGAAAAAAAGCAATTCCTCAAGCGGAATGGATTATTATTTTTCCAATTCGCCATACAGTTTTTATCAATATTTTTACTTGGGAGCCAGTAACGCCGCCGGAGAAGGAAAAAGGCTCAGCAGCAGTCAAAAAAACATAAGCGGGGCAAGGGATATAACATGGAAAAAATATGCGCGTTCTGAAAGAGATCTGCTTTTGCGAGATAATTATTTTGGCGATAATAAAATAGAAGAAAATACAGGCAAGGAATGGTTTTGGAAGTGGGGCGCAATAGGCGATACTGTTACTGTAAATGCTAATGAATTTCAAAGTTCTGTTCGAAATTTAACTGGCGTGCAGGGAGGCCCCATGCTTATAGGAGTTTCATTTTTGCCTAGACGCTCAACCCAGGGAAATACGCGATTATCTTCATTGTCATGGAAAGAAAGAATGCGAGGCATAAATTTTGATTTTTATTTTCAAAATCAAAAATTGCAAAACATAATAGACACTATTTATGGCGGAACATTTGTTTTTTCTGCTCCCAATCCTGCGGCAAGTATTTCCTATAAATTGGATATTTTAAGCTCTGGGCAAAATGATAGGTTTGATGGCTTGTCTATAGCTTATAATTATAATGCAGCGCAAAGCACTGGCGAAGAATGGCTGTTTCCGGGAACAGAAATAGGAGCGATAAAAATTCCAGTGCCAGTAAATATGGAGCTTATTAAAACAGAAAATTTTATTCCTGTGGATATTTTGGAAAGAGAAGATGATGGTTTCGCAACCGATATTATATCAAACGGAACAGATACAAAATATTTTCTGCATAGAAAAGGCAGTTATAGAACGCCTGCAACTATTGAAGCAATTCCAAATAGAATCAATTCTGTTTCGGAACCCTTGAAAATTTCCGCTCAAACCCAATATTTAATTTTGACTTCAGAAGTTTTGCAGAGCAGTGCTGCTAGGTTAAAAGAATTCAGAGAAAGTGGCGCTGCTCCAACAACGTTCAAAACGGAAGTGGTTTTAGTGGAAGATATTTATAGAAATCACGGTGCGCAAAACTCTCCTGTTGCAATTAGAGATTATATAAGATATGCAAAAGATCACAGCCGCGATTTAAAATATGTTTTGCTAGCAGGAAACGGAAACTATGATTACAGAAAAATCAAAGCAGGCGCAAAGAGCAATTTAATTCCACCCTACGAAGCGGAAGATACATCCACCGATGATTTTTTTGCCATTTTGGACTTAGGTGAAGCAGTGAGATTTGGAAATTATGAGCTGTCTTTAGCTATTGGGCGGCTTCCTGTTTCAAATACAATCGAATTTGAAAATTACATTCAAAAAGCAGAGGACTATGAACGTGTTTCTGTTATGGATAATGGAATTTGGCGAAATACAATCATATTTAGCGCAGATGATGCCATGCAGGGAGCGGTTATTGACAGAATCAAGGATCATACGGATCAAATGGAAAGAATTGCTGTCCATATAGATACGCTTGCGCAAAAACAGGATTTTGCAATTAACTGGAGAAAAATTTCGTTGCTGCAATATGAAAGGGATGGCAACAATAAAAAACCAGATGCCACAAGAGAACTTTTGCTCCGCTTAAACCAAGGCGCATTATTCGCTTTTTATTATGGTCACGGAAATGCCGTTATGTGGGCAGATGAAGATTTGCTGAATATAGGTTCTTTGAATCAAATTTCAAACAAAGGGAGATATACTATTTTGGGTTCTTTCTCATGCCTTGTATCGCGTTTTGACGATGTGGCTACCACAAGTCTTTCTGAGGTATTTGTAACTGCAAAAGATAAAGGCGCCATAGCTTCAATAGGCTCTTTAAGAGAGAGTTATGCTTCTTATAATGAATTGATTTCAAAAAAAATTTTGAACCAGTCTTTGGCAATAAATAATACTCTCTTGGGCGATGCTATTTTAAGGGCAAAGCGAAATGTACCTCATTTTAATCCTAATGTCTTTCCAGCAGAAAGGTACAACAACGAAAAATATGTGCTTTTAGGAGAACCTGTTTTGAGTATGCCAAGGCAAGAAATTAATCTTAATCTGGATAACGCTCAAGATACAATTCAAGCTTTGCAAAAGCTTAAAATCTCTGGCAATGCTGACGTGCAAACAGGCGCGGTTCGCATACAGATTTTGGAAGGGGAAAAGCAAAGGACGCTATCGCAGAATCTTGGAGATGGAACTTCTTACGCAACACAGATAAAAGTTGATGGCAGTACTATTTACAGTGAGGAACTGCAAATAAACAATGGCAAATTTTCAACGGAATTCATAACTCCTCGCAAATTATCGCTAGGCGACACCTCTGCGCAAATAAGGCTTTGGGCTTACAAACCCGGCAGCGCAGGAATAGGGAGGAGCGCAATATTCAATAGAAAACTGCACGGAACTTCATCTTATGCAGATTCGATTGATGACAAAAACCCGCCAAGCATTAAGATTTACCCTTGCATACGTTCAGGAATTGCTGCTCCTTATGCGGAGAATGCGCAGGTAACTTTGGAAATTCCCGCTTGTTTAGATGTTGTTATAGAGGATGATAATGGCATAGATTACAGAGAAGAAGCTGATGAGGGAATCTCTTTTGAAGTCTATCCGGTTGCAAATTCCTGGCATCCCTGGTCATTTACTGAGCAAACCGGAAAGCGTGCGGTTACAAGGATGAATTTTAACCACACTTACGATCCTGGCGAATATGTTTTCAAGGTAACTGCGCAAGATGTTTTTGGCAATATGGCATTTCGTTCTCTTAGGGTTTCTCTTAGCTCGGAAATTAAGGACGG
>WRMM01000095.1 GCA_009777135.1 Candidatus Fibrimonadales bacterium | reverse complement strand
TCCTTGCTGCCATCAGCCCAATAAATATTGGATGGCTCTACAAGATCGGCGATTTCTTTGACCCACGCATTCAATCCTGCGTGGTTGGAGGGTGAACTATTCGACATCGTATCTCCTTGGTTATGTGTTAAAAAAATAGTCATGCATTAATATAGAAAATTAATCAGCGACGTTAGCCGCTATTGACACTTTTTTTATGCGAGCTAGGTTGCATACGTCTAAAACGTCAACCACTTTGCCGCTGGGAGCGTCTCGGTCTGCTACTATTACAGCAGCGCGGTCGGGTTTTTCTGCTACCATTTGCTGCAAAATGGAACGCAAAGCCCGCAAATCAACTTGACTTTCGTTTATATGAATTGTTCCTTCGCGGCTAATGCCGATTAAAATGCTTTCTCTAGCAAGTTCCTGCGCGGAGCTAGCCTTTGGCTTATTCACATCCAAACCAGTTTCTCGAACAAAAGAGCTTGTAACCACAAAAAATATCAGCAAAATAAACACCATATCCAACATAGGCGCAATGTCTATGCCGCTGCCGCTATCTTTATTTTTATACTTTTTAACAAAGGACATTTTCCAATTTCCTAATTATTAAACAAAAACAGCATAATATCCCCGTCCTTTACCTCATACTCCTTGCCCTCAGTACGCAAAAGCCCCACGTCCTTTGCTGCATTCAAACTGCCGTGCTTCTCAAAATCCGCATAAGACAAAGTTTCTGCTCTAATAAAACCTTTTTCAAAATCGCTGTGAATAACGCCTGCGCAAGCTGGAGCCTTCCAGCCTTTGTGGAATGTCCATGCGCGAACTTCCTTTTCGCCCGCTGTAAAAAATGTTTGCAAACCCAGAATCGCATAGCCCTTGTGCACAGCTTGGTCCAAACCGCTTTCTGCCATGCCCAAATCTTTTAAAAATTCTGTTTTCTCTTCTGCCTCCATAGAAGACAGTTCCTCTTCAATCTTGCCGCAGATAATCACCACGTCTTGGCCTCGCTCGGCAGCGTATTTTTTTAATTCTTCTGTATATGCATTGCCTGTTAGCACATCGTCTTCGCCAACATTTGCGCAGTAAAAAATCGGTTTTGCTGTCAATAACGCCAGTTCAAAAATAATCTCTTGGGCAGCCTCGCTTTTTTCAAAATCCCTAGCCGCCTTGCCCTCGCCCAAGTGCTTGTGCAAAGCCTCGCACATAGCCAGCCTGTCTTTTGCCTTTGCCGTTCCAATGCGAGCGTTTTTGGTTTCTTGAGCGAGTCGCTTTTCCACGCTATCCAAATCTTTTAATATAAGCTCCGTTTCTATAATCTCAACATCCCGCAGCGGATTCACGCTCTCATGCACATGAATTATATTCTCGTCGTCAAAGCAGCGTACCACTTCCATAATGGCTTCGCATTCCCTGATATGTGTCAAAAATTGATTGCCCAGGCCTTCACCCTGAGCCGCTCCCTTAACAAGCCCGGCAATATCCACAAACTGCGTAACAGCGGGAACAAGATTTTTTGGATTATAAACCTTGGCAATCGCATTTAGCCGCTTATCCGGCACATTTACCATCCCAACATTTGGATTTATTGTGCAAAAAGGATAATTTGCGCTTTCTGCGCCCGCATTCGTAATAGCATTAAAAATAGTGCTTTTGCCAACATTTGGCAAGCCAACAATACCGCATTTGAAACCCATGCGCGGAATTTAGAAATTTCTATATTCCTTTTTATGATAACCCCAATGAGCAGAATTGTGGTAGCAGCTGCGGATGCAAGCAAAGAGGATACCTTAAATAGCCTCCGCGAATGGGGTTTATTGCATATTTTACCCCTGCAAACCCCGGAAAATGAGCAGGTTTCTGCTGCCAAAACCGCCTTTGCAAATGCGCAAAAGATTTTTGAAGCCTTGCCCTCAAAGGCAAACGCTGCCCCAGCTTCCAGAGCAGAACACAACTTGCTGGCAGAAATAAGCAACGTTATGCAGCGCAAAAAAGAAGCGGAAGAAGCCTTGGCTGCAAGCTCGGCAGAATTAAAAAGACTTGAGCCATTCGGGGATTTTAACCCCAGCGACATAAAAGAACTTTTGAAGCAAAACATACATGTTAAGCTATATCGCGCCGAGGAAAAAGCTTACAAAGGAGCAAAAGGTTTTGCTGCCAAAGAATTTAAAAGAGCAAAAGGCGAGGTATTTTTCGCAATTTTTGGCGAAAATCACATAGATTTGCCATATACTGAAATAACCTTGCCCTCAAAATCAGTCCAAGAACTGAAAAAAGATAAAGACCATGCAGAAAAAACCATTGCCGAATGCAACGCAAAATTAGCCGTTTATGCAAGCAAAAGAGAAAAAGTCGGCGAGCTTGTGGTAAAAGCTTCCGATGAGCTTGCGTTTAAAACCGCTGATGCCGGAATGCGCTCCGAAATAGGGGTTTGTTTTATACAAGGCTATTGCCCAAAAGAAAAATTGGCTTCGCTTAGCGAGCTTGCGGCAAAAAAAGGCTGGGGAATTACCGCGCGCGAACCTTCCAAAGAAGAAGCCGTTCCCACGCTTTTAAAACATAAAAAAGCCATTAAATCCATAGATGCTCTTTACAGCGTTTTAGGCATAACGCCAGGATACCGAGAAATAGATATCAGCTCTGTTTTTCTGTTCTTTTTCAGTATTTTCTTTGCCATGATTGTGGGCGATGCCGGTTATGGCTTGCTCTTTTTAGGCGCAACATTTTTTGCCTCAAAAAAATTCAAAGATGCGCCGCGCTATCCGTTCCAGTTTCTTTACTTGATGAGCGGATGCACAATAGCATGGGGCATTTTAAATGCCAGCTACCTAGGCTTAAACAAAGAAGAAGGCTCTATTGTATTTGTGCCGGCAATTATAGATATATGCAGAGCGGCTTGGGCGCCAGAAGGCTTGAAAACTGTGGCTGCATGGATTAGAGACGAAGACAACACAAAATTTTTCTGCTTTATTTTGGCTATAATACATTTGAGCATTGCGCATATTTGGAACGCTTGGGCAAATAGAAGCGAAAAAGCTGCGGTTATTTCGAAAATCGGCTGGCTTTGCACCACTTGGCTCATGTTCTTTTTGGCTTGCAATATGGTTTTGGGAGCAAAAAATCCCTTTTCGCAAGAAGTTTTTAACATTGCAATTTATGTTGGCATAGCAGGCGCTGCGCTAATTATAATTGGATCCGTGATAAAGGCTGAGTGGTTTAATATTGGAATGCTTCCGCTGAATTTAGTGAGCAATCTTGTTGATGTTATAAGCTACATTCGTTTATTTGCGGTTGGCATGGCGGGTTACAGCGTGGCAAATGCTTTTAATAATATGGTGGATCCCTTGTTTGGCTCTATTTTTGGAGCAATAGGGGCTGCTTTAATTCTTTTGCTGGTGCATGCTTTGAATATTGCGCTTTGCGCCATGGGCGTTGCGGTGCATGCCGTGCGCCTGAATACTTTGGAATTTTCAAATAATGTGGGCGTGGAATGGAGCGGAAGCCCCTACACGCCTTTAAAAAGGAATATTTAACTCCAACAAAGAGGAAACCATGGAAATACAAACAATGGAAACTTTGGGCAAAATGGGCGGAACTGCAGCTCTTGGCATAGCAGCCATAGGCTCGTCTATAGGCATTGGGCTTGCAGGCACTGCCGCTATAGGCGCATGGAAAAAAGCTTATGCGCAAGGCAAAGGTGCTTTGTTCACCTTGCTTGTGTTTGCTGGCGCGCCTATGTCGCAAACCATTTACGGCATGATTTTGATGATATTCATTAACAACGCCGTTGCTGAAAATCCGCAAAACTGGGCAGCTTATTTGGGTGCAGGCATATTCGGCGGCATGGGCATGGCGGTTTCTTCCTGGTTTCAGGGAAAAGCTGGCGCAGCCGCTGCAGATGCTCTTAACGAAACAGGCAAAGGTTTTGCGAACTACCTGATGGTTTTAGGCGTTGTGGAAACAATAGCCCTATTCGTGCTGGTATTCTCGCAAATGGCGTTTTAATTAAAACTTCATTCTGAGCGCTAGCGATAGCGGGTTTAGCAAATCCGCTTCCCATTCATATATTAGGGCATAGTCCACAAAAAGGGTTTTGCCACCGATATTAAAGGCGTAGCCCCAGCCCACAGATGGATTTTTTCCATCTACGCCAAGGCGTAAATCACCATTGGTTACGCCTCTCCATTCAAAACCAAATCTACCTCTGAAAACATGCAAATCCGGGTCAAAAACAAAGAGCGTGTCTGCTTCTTGATAGCTCAAAAGCGAAAGCGAAACAGAGGCTGGCTTGCCAAAAAGCAAGTTTCTGTGAGTGACGCCCGCTTCAAAAGTTTTGGGACGGAGCGCATTTGCGCTTTGCAAAGAGTTGTCTCTGCTTGGATTTCTTTGCCATGCCGCGGATAGCTTGGAATTAAAGCCTAAATTGCGAATTTGCAAACCGCTTTGCCATTTTTCGTTCCAGAACCTGAACCAGCCAAGGTCAAAAGAAAGCGGGCTTTGATATTCTTCCACAAGTCCAAAGTCTTTGCTAAAATTCATCCTGTCATAAATCATGGAAAGCGAAACGCCTAGTGCATCTGTTTTGTTTAATCTGTAACCCAAGCCTGCATATCCAATCATGAGAAAAGGTGATGCCGTTCCCAAAACGTTGCTTTCTTCGTCTGTAAATATAATATCTTCATTTGTTCTAAAAAGAAAAGCAGCTCCAATTCCCATTCTGTTTCCAACTCCGGCATCAATGCCAAATGCGCCGCCCGTTCTGCCCAAACTTCGCTTATCCAAGTGCGCAGCTACGGACAAGTTCCTTTTAAACGCAAGCATTCCGGGGTTCCAATACGTAGCAATAAAAGTGCCTGTATCTGCAACAGCGGCATTGCCTTTAGCAAGTTCTCTGGAACCCGCTCCCATCCGCTCAGGAGATGTGTCTAATGAACCGAATGCGTATTCTTCCTTGGCAAAAGAAAAGGAGAGGAGCAATAGGATTGTTAAAAGCAGTGGCACAAGGGTAAGGTAGAAAATATCCTCCTCAGCACCGCAGTATCTCCCGCTCTGACTCCAGCAATTTTTGCAGCTGCGCCTAAGGTCAGCGGCATGGCAGCAGATAGTTTTTGGCGAGCCTCTATGCTCAAAGTATTTACTTTTGAGTAGTCAAAGTTTTGCGGTATTCTAAAATTTGCCATTTTTTGCTGATTTGCAATTTCTTCTGCGGCGCGAATGAAAAAACCGCTGTAAAGCTCTTCTGAAAGTATGTGCTGTTTTTCTTTTCTTGTCAAAGGAACTTGCGGGCAAGCCAAGGCAAAAAAATCTTCTGCTTTTATGCCAGGCCTTTTCAGCACTGAAAGCCATTTTGCTCGTTCTGTTATTGGATTGCCGCTTGTCAAAACCTGCGCAATTTGTTCTGGAGCGCCAGAAGTTTCGCTTAAAATTTTCTTAGCTTCATCTATCCTGCTTTTTTCTTGCGTGTAATTTTTCCATTCATCTTCGGTTAGTATTCCAGCGTTATATGCTTTTTCGCAAAGTCTTTGCTCTGCATTGTCTGCTCTTAAAAACAAGCGGTATTCAGCGCGGCTTGTGAGCATTCTGTAAGGTTCGTTCCACTCCATTGCAGTTATGTCGTCAAGCAAAACTCCTATGTAGCTATCTGCCCTTGAAAGCAGAAATGGTTCTTTGCCCTTGATTTTCAATGCCGCATTTATGCCCGCTATTATACCCTGCGATGCCGCTTCTTCGTAGCCGCTTGTTCCGCATACCTGCCCGGCAAAATAAAGCCCCGGATATTTTTTGCATTCAAGCGTTGTGTGCAGGTCGGTGGCGTTTATGGCATCGTATTCCACATCATAGCCTATTTGAAGAACATGCGCATTTTCCAAACCCGGTATTGTTCGCATGGCTTCTATTTGCACTTCTTCTGGCAAGCTTGAATGAAAGCCGTTCAAATATATGCGATGCGCATTTTCTGTTTCTGGCTCCAAAAACAGCTGATGGCTTTCTTTGTCTGCAAAGCGTTGTATTTTGTCTTCTATGTTCGGGCAGTAGCGAGGTCCAAGCCCTTGGATTTTTCCTTTGAATATAGGGCTTCTGTCAAATGCGGCTTCCAAAATTCTGTGCGTTTCTTTTGTGGTTTTGGTTATGTAGCATTTGGCGTTGTTGCGCAAATTCGCCGCATCGCTTTTGCTGCTGAATGCCCGTGGCTCAATATCTCCGCTTTGCGCTTCGCATTTGGAAAAATCAACGCTGTTATAGTCTATGCGGCTTGGGGTTCCGGTTTTTAAGCGGCGAGTTCTCAAGCCTAATTTACGCAAAGACAAGGCAAGCAAATCGGAGCTTGGTTCATCTATTCTGCCGCCAATGCTGGATTTGTCCAAGCCTGTGAACATTTTTGAGCTTAAAAAAGTTCCGCTTGCAATGACTGCCGCTTTGCAAAAGATCTGCAGTCCGCTTTGAACCATTATTTTCCAGCTATCCTTTTCTCTTTCAAGCTGAGTGGCTTCGCCTTCTATTATTTGCAAACCGCTCAAATTTTGCAGAGCAGCCTGTGCAAGCTTGCTGTATAAATCCATATCGCACTGGGCGCGATACCCCCAAATGGCAGGCCCTTTGCTGGCATTGAGCATGCGAAACATTATGCCGGCCTGGTCTGCCAAATGCCCCATAAGCCCGCCCATAGCATCTATGTCGCGCACCATTTGCCCTCTGCCAACGCCGCCAATAGCCGGGTTGCAGCTCATGCGCCCAATACTTTTTTTGTCAAAAACAAGCATAGCGGTTTTCATGCCCATTTTCCACGCTGCATTTGCAGCCTCAATCCCGGCATGGCCGCCGCCTATTACTGCAACATCAAAATTCATTGTGCTGAAATTAGAAATTTTTCTATATTTATTCTTATGTATAAGATAAGAATTCTCGCTCTTTTTGCTATTTCTGCAATGCTTTTTGCCTGCGGCTCCCAAGATGGTTCGCCGCCAAAATTAATAGAAGACGGCAAAACCCTCCAAATATCACCATTTGAACCCCTAATAGCTGTGTTTGATTCAAAAATAGCTAGCGTAAAAGAAGACAATTTAATTTATGATAATGAAAATATGAAATTAGCAGAAAATCAACCTTCAAACAAGGAATTGCGTTTCATAGGCGAATCTGAT
>WRMM01000094.1 GCA_009777135.1 Candidatus Fibrimonadales bacterium | reverse complement strand
TCAGACTCTTTCGGCGGTTCTGCAATCCAAATTTTGTTTCTTCCGTTTCGCTTTGCTTCGTACAAAGCTTTATCCGCAGATTCAATAATACAGCCGTATTCCATATCTACGCTTGGAATAAGAGTTGCAACTCCTATGCTAATTGTAAACTTGGTTTCTTCGCCGCTGGACGTTAAAACAATCTCTTCTTCGGCGGCTCTGCGTATCCGCTCTGCAATCACGTTCGCTTGATGGGAATTTGTTGCATAAAGCAAAACCGCAAATTCTTCGCCGCCAAATCTGGCAATAAAATCCGTGCTTCTCTTTAAACTCTTTTTAAAAACCCTGCCTGCGGCTCTAAGAAGCTCGTCTCCCTGCCGATGGCCATAAGTATCGTTGTAATTTTTGAAAAAATCAATATCAATCATTAAAAAACTCAAATTAACCTTGTCTCTCAAAGCACGGTTCCATTCTTGCAGAATTTGCCGATCCAAAGCCCTGCGGTTGGAAATTTGGATCAAGCTATCCATAAGAGAATCCTGCTCTGCCAGCTCCTTTAAGCGGACAATTTCCGAAACATCGCTAAGCATAAAGAACATGCCATCTGCTGCATCGCCAGACATTTTATCAGCGAACACATCAAAAGTTTTCACTTGCTCGTTTACAGTTATTTTTTGATAATCCAAACCTGCGAAAAAAGAACGTTTTTGAACTATGTCTTTGAAAAATTCTTTAACAGAATTTTCAACGAATAATTCCAAAAAGTTTCTGCCCAAAAAGTTGCTCGGGTCTTTTATATCCAAAATTTTGCTGACAGATTTGCTCAGATATTTTATTTTGCTATCCTTATCCACCAATATAAGAACGCTTGGAGTTACTCTCATCAATGCGCCGAATGCGGCAAAAGCGCTGTCAACTTCATTTGATTTTTTAACCGTATAATATAAAACCACAAAAAGCATCACGCTTGCGGCTAATAGCAGAGTAAAGTGCACCAAAGCATCGCCAGAAGAATTCGCTATGCTTGAAGCATGGTCTCCAAGCACAAAAATGCTTAAAAATAAATTTATCAACTGCGTCACAATAACAAAAGCCAAATAGCTTTTAACATTAAAATATGCGGCGGCAATAATCAAAATGAGCAAATATACATCGTAAACATACCTAAAGGAATCTATGGTCAAAGAGCCTGCTATGTAAGCTAAGTAAAAGAAAAAAGGAATAATAAACGGAAGGATTTTAAAATTAGCCTTTTGCAAAAGCAATAATACAATTACAACAGCAACGGTAAGCATTGAAATTATAGCTACGTTCAGCAGGTTGCTGCCAGAGTACCACTCCAGAAAAACCCTAAAAATACAGAACGATATCAGACAAAGCTGAACTGCGCGATCAACTCTTCTTCTATAAGAAATCTCTAATTCCATTTCATCCATAAATTTGCATTCCCGAATTCATCCATAAATATACATTTTTTCCAAGCCAAAAACTCAAAAAAGCAAGAAATATACCACAAATAACATCAGAAAGCCAATGCACTCCAAAATAAACCCTTAAAAGCCCCCAAGTTAATGGCATGAATATCACAATCCAGCCTATGGCTGGAGCATTTGCAAAAACCATAAAACCCACCGCCAAATTATTCATGGTATGCCCGCTCGGAAAGCTGTATTTATCCAGCGGAGGAACCTCTGCATTAACGCTTTCCAGCAGCTGAAATGGACGTTTGCGACGAACAGAGAGCTTTATAACCCAGTAAAAAGCAAGGCTAACCAAAAGAACGGGAATAACTTGCTTCACAAGCACAAGCAAAAGCTCTTCCCCGTAAAAGAAATAAAGAAACGCTACAACCAAAACCCATACATAGCCGTCGCCAAGGCGCGTGTAAAACCTCAAAAACTTGTCCGTTTTTGCAGAAAAAGAATGCCTGCGCCAAAAATAAAAAAAGCGAACATCTAAATCGTGCATAAAATCCTCATTCCATCCAACCTTAATTTAGGATTTTCAAGGCTTTTTTTGCATGCCTCTATATCTCTTTTCTTTTGAATGAGCATTTTGCTCAATTCAAAACCGCGCAAAAGCATGCTTGTTTCTTCCAAGCGGTGCAATTCGCTTTCCAAGGCAGAAATTACCAGTTTCTCTGTTTCTTTTGCTATTTTTTTTGCCTTGCTTTTCAGCGAATTCTTTGCTGTTTCAAAACCTTCTGCTGCAAAGTACTCCAAAACGCTGTCTGGAATATCCGCTTTGGAATTTTTCAATGCCGCCGTATCAAGCTCCTTTGCCAAATCGCTTTGCAAATTTCCATCGCTGTCTATAATCACGCTCAAAAATTTTTCACCAAACAAATTGTTTATTCCCCAGTTTGCATTTACGGAGAACGTTAAAATAAAATTATATTGAACAAAAATTTTCCCTGGAGGAACCAAATCGCAAAAAACACATGCCGAGCTTCCAAAATCATCGCCCAAAGCCTTGTCAAAAAGCCTTTGCATAATGGGATGTTCCCAGTGGAAAAAGCTGATATTTTCATAATTCAAAGCCGCTTCTCTGCTGGTTATAACGGTAACCGAACAGCCATCAAACTCAGAAATTTCGCCATTTTCCATTGAACGCGCATTCTCTACCCCCAAAAGCTCAGCATGCTCGGAATGCTCAGGCGCACCTTTAAGAACAAAGCTATCTGGGTAAATGCCTTTTTGAACATCTACATCCAAAGCTTCTAGCATATCAAATGCAAAGGGCAAAAGTTCCTCATTCGCATCCATTCTTTTAGCCTCGGCAAGCAGCTCCCCAGAGATTTTTTTGTTCTGCGAATTGAATTCCAGCAAGCGGTCTCTGCCTTCTTCTGCTTTTTTGTTGAGCAAAGCCATTTCTTTTTTGCCAAGCGGCAAAAACTCTTTCACAAACTTGCTGTATTTCTTTTCTGGATTTGCCAGATACTCTTTTAATTCCTTTTCAAATTTGGCATACATCTCTCCGCCGCCCATCAGCGAATGCTCAAAAATACCCAGAGCCTCATGGTACCAAAGAAAAAGCATTTCCATTTTGCTCTTTTTTATAAAAGGAACATGAATGTAAATCTCTTCTCCTTGCCCAATGCGGTCCAGCCGCCCAATACGCTGTTCAAGCAAAGAGGAATCTTCTGGCAAATCAAAAAGCACCAAGTGCTTTGCGCATTGAAAATTTCTCCCTTCAGAGCCAATTTCAGAAGACAGCAAAATATTTGGCCCCTCAGTATCCATCCAAGCCGCCACCGCCCTATCTCGCTCCAAAGAACTCTCCTCTTCCTTAAAAGCTACCGCCGTCCCTTCTTCCAAAATCCCAAGCAGCTCAACAACTTTCTCAGAAGAAGAACAAATCAAAAGAACCTTCTCCCCCCGACACTCCTCAACAAAAGAACAAAGCCAAGAATTAAGAACATAACTCTCAACTCTCAACTCTCCACTCTCAACTCTAAACCTTTCACTCTCAACTCCCAACGGATAAGTCTTCAACACCCTCCTAGGAAACCCCTTCACGCTTTTTCTTGTATTGCGAAACACAGAAGAGCTTGTGCCCAAAGCATCTATAACTCGCCGCATCCATTCCGCTGCGGTCAAAGATAAATCCGCCTTTATGGGCAGCCATGAGCGAATCGGCGATTTTTCGGGAATGTTTTTTTGCAAGTCTTCCCAAGAAAGTTCTTTATCAGAATCAAATGGAATTTTAGACAAGTCCTTTGCCACTTTTTTATAATTGCTTTGATTTTTCTCAAATTCTTCCAAATTCTGAAAACGCGCTGAATCCAAAAGCTTCAACCTGTAAAAATAAGCTTCGGGAGCAAGCTGTATTGGCGTTCCGGAGAGCAAAAGCAAGCCTGGGATTTTTTGCGAAAATTCCTCCGCCAAAACATACTCCGCATTTGCGCCCTTTGATGTTTTTATAAGCCTGTGCGCCTCATCTATAATCAGCAAGTCCCAAGAAACTTCCAAAGCAGCTGCCGCAACATAGCGATTTGCAATCAAAAATTCCAATGAGCATATAACGCAGTCGTGGAGCGAAAATACATTTTGCTTGTCTGCGGCATATTTTCTGTGCTCAGAAAGATAATCATCGTCTATGTTTGTGAACCAGCAGTTAAATCTTTTGCCAAGTTCAATTATCCATTGATTTTTCAACTGGTCTGGAACAATTATCAACGTCCTTTTGATTCTGCCCTCAGTTTGCAAAGCGTTCCAAATCAATCCGCTCTCTATGGTTTTGCCAAGCCCAACTTCATCAGAAAGCATCAGCCTTGGCAAAGACACGTCTTTCAAGGCTCTGAAACTCAAATAAAGCTGGTGAGGCAGCAATCTCAGCCTGGGACCAAGCATTCCCCGCGCAATAGACGATTTCCATATTCCGCGCAGTTTTGCGGCACGCTCTCGCAGGCAAAAATCAAAATTACTGGAAAAATTCTGCAATTTTCCTAAAATATCAGCATTATCTTCGCTCATCGGCTTGAAATGAAGCAAAGCTTCCGGAATAACTTTGCCTTTGCTTTTGTAATATAAAAGGTCCTCATCTTCAATTATTTCTTCAACAAAAAGAGAAGCGCCTCTAATTGAGACTGCTTTTTCGCCTGTCTTCAAAATATAGCGGTTTAGCGGCGGCTCGCTTTTTGAATTATAAATCCTTTGCTCGCCAGAAATTGGAAAAAGCAGGGTTATTGTTCTAAAATCTTGTTTAACAACCTGACCGACACCCAGTTCAGGCTCCGATTTGCTTGTCCACTTTTGTCCTATCGCAAATTTAGGCACTACAATTGCCAACCTCTGTCTGAAGTTCCTGTTATGCCACGGAGTTTAAGCTCAAAATCTTCAGGGTTAGTAGCGGCTTCCAAAGCCGTTTGCCTGGAAATTTTTTGAGTATTGTAAAGAGCCAGCAATGCCTGGTCAAAGGTCTGGCTTTTATACTGCATGTGGCCTTCTGCAATAGCGGTTTCTATAAACTCGCTTTTGGTTTTGTCCATAATGTATTCTCTTATGGCTGCGGTATTCACCATAACTTCTGCAGCGGGAACTCGCCCCGTTACATCGTTTCTTGGCAATAAACGCAGTGATATTATACCCTCCAAGCAAGATGCCAAAAGCATTCTTATTTCATCGTGCTGATGCGGTGGATACATTGAAAGTATGCGGTGTATGGTTTCCGTTGCATTTGTGGTGTGTATTGTTGCAAAAACCATGTGCCCCGTGTCTGCGGCGGTAAGCGCAATTTGCATTGTTTCCAAATCGCGAATTTCACCTATCAGCATAACATCAGGGTCTTGGCGGAGCGCAGCTTTGAGAGCGGCTGCGTAATTATTGGAATCCGTTCCTATTTCGCGTTGAGAAACTATGGATTTTTTATCTTTGTGCAAAAATTCTACAGGGTCTTCCACGGTCAAAATGTGAGTTGACTCATGTTCATTTATGTAATCTATCATGGCAGCCAAGCAAGTGGATTTACCTGAACCCGTTGTGCCTGTAACCAAAATCAAGCCACGCTTTTTAAGAGACATTTCCAAAACTATATCTGGCAAATTCAAACTCTCGAATTTTGGAATTTTGGAATTTATGTGCCTAAATACTATGGCAGGCGTTCCTCTCTGGCGAAACACATTAACGCGAAAGCGCCCCAGCTCCCTTGCGCTCAAAGCAAAATCGCATTCCTTTGTGTTTTCAAAATGCTCTTTTTGGGACTGGTTCATTATGTCGCCCAAAAAACTTTCCATCAATTGATAGGTAATCTTTATTTCAAAGAGTTTTTTCAGTTCGCCGTGAATGCGAAAATTCGGCGGAATTCCTATGCGAACATGCAAATCGGAAGCCCCATTCTCCACCATCGCTTTTAGCAATTGCTCTATGCGCACCGATTGTTCTGCGTCTTTTTCTGTCATTTTCTCTCCTTAAATTATCTCTAACTCTGCTAAGGCTAGTTTAGCTTTTAATTCCATATTATCTGGGTCGCGACTCAGCAAGATTTTATACACTTCCACGGCTTTTTGCGGCAAACCTTGGTTTATATAAATTTCTGCAAGCGTTTCCGTTGGGTTTTGGGCCAAAATATCATCAGCATCCGTTTCCAGTTTGGTCTTTGCCGTAGCGTTTGCAGAACTTGCAGAAGCAAGCAAGGATTCCATATCGCCAGTTAAATCGGGAATATTCTCTGCGCGGTCTGTTAATTGCTCGCCTATTATGGCGTCTAAATCAAGAATATTATCTTCCGTTGGAGTCTCTTCTTCTGTTGGGGCATTAGATGCAAGCAGGGATTCCATATCGTTGGTTAAGTCTGGAAGATTCTCTGCGCGGTCTGTTAATTGTTCGCCTATTATGGCGTCTAAATCAGGAATCTTTTCTTCCGTTGAAGTCTCTTCTTCTGTTGTGGCATGAGATGCAAGCAAAGATTCCATATCGCCGGTTAAGTCTGGAATATTCTCTGCGCGGTCTGTTAATTGTTCGCCTGCTATGGTATCTGCGCATGGGACTTGAGGCTCGAGGCTCGGGACTGGAGCAGCGCTCTCCGGCAGTGGCAATGATGCGCCTGCAGATTCAATTATATTGTCAACGGCCAAAATAAGCATGGATTGGGTTTTTCTTTCTTCTCTTTCTTCTTCTTCTTTTACAATATCATCCAAAGCATCAAAAACCGTTGCAGGCTCCGACACAGGCTCAGCCACGGGTTCTGGCACAGGCTCCGGTTTAAGCTCAATGGGTTTTGGCGCAGGTTCAGCTACAGGCTCTGGCACAGGTTCTGCGGATTCTGATGTTTTTGCCGATATTTCTGAGAGTAATTTTTGCGCAGTAAGGCAAAAAGGGTCTCGCTCTGCGACTACAGCTAAATCAGCTTTTGCCCCTGCAAAATCGCCTTTGTCAAAAAGTATCTGCCCTCTGGCAAGCTTTCCAGGCAAAAAATCGGGATTCGCTTTTAAGCCTTTATTTGCTGCATCCAAAGCTTCATCTAGCTGTTGCTCATAGCCCTGCACCTTGCCTGCCTGTCTAAGGACATCTGCAAGGGGCGCAAAAAGCAGCGATTTTGGACTTTTAGCCAATTTACTCTTCAAACTATTAATAGCCATTCCGATACTCATAGGAATATGAATATAGTAAAATTTTTTGGAGATTTGTAATTTATGCTAAAAATAAAACCCTTA
>WRMM01000093.1 GCA_009777135.1 Candidatus Fibrimonadales bacterium | reverse complement strand
AATAGAAAAAATTAAACCAATTGAGATTTTTATTCCAATTACCTCAAAAGGCGAGTTTGACTTATCCGCTCAACAACAAATTGCCGAAAAATACCGCAAAATAGAACAAATAAAAAAAAGCATTTCGGAAGAATTATATAAAATTGCAAATATAGAAATAGACTATGCCTAAATCACAAAAAGGTTGCACCCAAGGTGAGTTATCCCAATCAACGCTTCATTTTCTCGTTTTGTCCCAACGGTAATCCTAACCCATTCCGGCATGCCAAAGCTCTTCAAATGCCTAATAATAATGCCCTTGCTTTCTAATGCGGCCACAAACTCTGCCGTTTTTTTTCCAAACTTAACGCAGATAAAATTCGCTCCAGATGGCAAAATCTCAAAACCCAGAAGCTCAAAATGCTGTAAAAGCAAGGAACGCCAAGTTTTGTTTAATTTCAGTGATTTTTCAATAAAGCGAAAGTCGTCCAAAGCGGCGGCGGCGGCCATTTGAGCCGGATAATTTGTGTTGAACGGAGGTTTAATTTTTTTCAGCACGCTGATTATTTGCTCTGAGGCTATTCCATAGCCAATTCTCAAACCTGCGAGGCCGTATAGCTTGCTAAAAGTTCGGGTGCATAAAAGATTAGGGAACTGCTTGATCCACTGGTTCAAAGGCGGTTCTTTTTCTGCTGTGAATTCCCAATAAGCCATGTCTAAAACAACAAGAACATTTTTGGGAACTTTTTTCATAAAATCGAAAATCCTTTTATTTGAAACATAAGTTCCGGTTGGATTATTTGGATTGCAGATAAAAATAATTTTAGCTTTCTTAAAACTCAGCAAGGTTTCCAGCGGGTAATAAAAATCTTCAAGCGGAAACGCTTTGTACTTTGCTCCGGCAATTTGCGCAGCAGAGGAATAAACTGAAAATGTGGAGCTTGCTCCTGCAGCATAGTCGCCTTTGCGCAAAAACGCCCTTGCCGCCAAATCCAAAATCTCATCGGAACCGTTGCCTGCAATCAAGTTTTCTTCTTTCACCTTCCATTTTTCAGCCAGTTTTTTTATAAGCTCCGGAGCCGTTCCTCTTGGGTATAAATGCAATTTTTCTGCGCATTTTTTATATGCGGCTTTTGCCATGGGGCTTGCCCCGAGCGGGTTTTCATTGGATGCAAGTTTAATTACGCATGAAATCCCATGTTTCTCCTTGATTTCGTCAATGGATTTGCCGGGGACGTATTCCGGAATAGCGGCAAGTTCTTTGCGTGGCATTGGCATTTTGGGAAAGTAGAAAATTTCTATTTTTCAAAAATTGGTTTTATGTTTCGTTAATCCATTAGTGGAGCGTTCCATTATTGCCTAAATAACGGCAAAATAGTTCATATTTTGAACAATTTCTTAAAATTTTTAACCCTTTCAACATGCTGCTTGTTAAATAGCAAGTGTTCAAAATCTCTGGATTTATGCTCAAGATTCGTAGATTTCAATACGTTTGCAATTTTGGAGCGCAACGCTGTCTTGCTGGATACACCAACTCTATATTTTAGAAAGGCGTAATCTGGCTCCCCGAATTGCCGCAAAAATAAAGCATCGTAAAAATCTCTTCCTTTTTGCCTTGAAATTAATGCAGAGAGTTTCATTGAAAATAAAATTGAAACATCCGGCATCGGGAAAAGAAAGGAAAATCCGCAACCGCTGATTGTTTCCATTTTTCGCTTGTATGCAAAACCTTGATCTTCCATCTCAATTTTAACCAAAAACCTCTCTTCTCTATGAGCAGAAAGCTTCATGTTGAAAAGAAATTCTGGAAAATAAATATTTCTTCTGAATGCCTTCAAATTTGAATTTTCCTTGTCTCTGGGTTCAACTTTGAGTCCAGCTTTTTCTAAAAAGGAAAGAACGGAATCTGTCATTTTTATAAAATCATCTTTTGAAAAATCTTTGCAATCGAAATCCAAATCTTCAGAAAACCTGTCAATGCCGTATTTCAAACGAAGCGCCGTTCCACCAATAAACGTGATTCTATCCACAAATGAGCTTGTAGATAAAAAATCCAAAATCATAAATTGCAAATATTCTTTCAGCATATACTTTTTGAAAAATTGCGCATTTTTCAAGTTGGGCGGGAAGTAATTGTAAACTTGCTCTAAAGAAATCATGCGTTGTCCTCCGAAAAAATGTTTTTTAATAATCCAACTCTTTCTAAAAGCGTTTGTTTGTTGAATTTTTTGGCAAAGATAGTCAATCTTTCCCAGTCAAGATCGTTTTGCATAAAATAATCGTCTAAACGCAGGTTTTGTATTTCCTCTGTGGTGTTGTAAAACGGGTAAAGATACAGCAAATCCAAAATAGCTTTTTCTGGGGTTGCCAAAAAATATGCAAAGCCGTTATTTTCCATTGCGTTGTAGCCAAACATTAAGCTGGGCTTGATTTTTTTATATGAAAAAGTTCCCAGCTTGTTTTCAAATGCAGAAGATTTCAACGAAGATACGGATGTTATTTGAGTTATTGATTCTGGAATAATCCCATAAAAAGCAAGCGCAGTATGCAAGCTAATATAAGACGGCTTGTATATTTTGCTTGCCACGTAATAAGCAAAGCCTTGAGTGTCGGCTATATCCGCAAAAGCATAATAGCCATTCTTAAGCTTTATTATCAATTCCTGCTTTTCCCAGCGTCCTAAATTATTTTTATCAAAAACCTGCCCTGCGGCTCTTATTTGCGAAATAGAGACCGTGCCGAATTTCTTAAAAATCTTCTCAAACGAGCGGTAATTCATATTACAATTCCGTTTTTATGGATATTTCCATAAAAATAGAAATATTTTCCCCAAACTATATCTCGCCCTTACGTTTACATTATTGCTATACATTTACTATCTTATATAGAAATTAGGAGTCTTTTATGAGAAACGCCACAACAGTTCTGAAAACTCTGAAATTCCTTGCAGCTTTCTTTATCGGATGCCTTGGGGTACAGGCAACGTACGCACAATGTACGGCTTCACTCTTTGCCGGTGGCATAGGTACGGAAGCAGACCCTTATCAGGTAAGCACAGCTACACAGCTGGGAAATTTGAGATCGTGTTTGGGAACAGCCAATCGAGACAGACACTACGTTTTGAGCAATAATATTCAATTGGCTGGTGCTTGGACTTCTATAGGAAATAGTTCAACTAATTCTTTCCAAGGTACATTGGACGGACAGGGCAAAACCATTTTCGGGCTATCGGTTAACAGTGGAAATTATGCGGGGTTGTTTGGGTATGTTGGCACAAATGGACAACTAAAAAACATTAATGTTGTTGGCTCAAGAATATTTGGAAGCCGCTATGCCGGTGGTTTGGTCGCTTATTATGATTCTGATAAAGCTATAGAAAACAGCAGCGTTGTTGCAGATTCTGTCAGTTCTCATTCTACTACTCAGCATGCTTATGCTTATTCTGGCGGTTTGGTCGGTTATGCTAACAAGGCAATCACCATAGCAAACAGTTATACCTCTGTAAATGTTAGAGCCTCTGCTCGCAGTTCTACTACTTCCAGTCCTGACTATAACTATACTTCCATTGCTAGCGTTTCTTCTGGCGGTTTGGTCGGTGATGCTCGCGGAGGAGTTACCATAACAAACAGCTACGCAACTGGAAATATTTCCTTTTTTTCCAGCTCTGTTACGCCTGCGACTCCAACTGCCTATTCCGGAGGCTTGGTTGGTTACGCAAGTGACGTTAACAATATTTCCTATAGTTATGCAAGTGGAAACATTGGAGGAGGAGAATCTTATGGCAGCTCATATCTGGGCGGCATTTTTGGCCGCTGCCCAAGCAGTGGAACACATACTTCTGTCTATTACAAATCACAAGGAACCATGAGTGCGTCCGGCTTAGGTTCTACACTCGGCATTTCTTCCAAATCAGAAGCCGATTTGAAAAAACGCAATACATTTATAGACTGGGATTTTGATGATGTTTGGGGTATAATTGAAGATGACAGCTATCCGTATCTAAACAATGCGCCAATAACAATAAGAAGTATTAGCGACAGGGACTATACTGGCGCTCAAATAGAACCGGAACCGACAGTACGATTGAACACGGGAAGTGTATTAACGAAAGGGACGGATTATACTTTGGCTTACGGAACAAACAGAAACGTGGGAGAAGGGACAGCAACCGTAACAGGCATCAATAATTTTGCCGGTTTTTCGACAAAAATATCTTTCCGTATTGTTCCTAAATCTTTAACTATCGAAAACGCTGCCGCTCAAAATAAAACTTACGATGGCACAACGGCGGCAACAATAACAGGAACTTTGAGTGGCGTTGTTGAAGATGAAGATGTGGACTATGAAGGGACTGCGACCTTTGCAAATAAAGATGCAGGAGACAATAAAGTAGTTACCGCTACAGTTGCGTTAAAAGGAGAAGATAAGGACAATTATACTCTAACTCAGCCTACTGGATTAAGAGCAAACATAACCACAAAAATCTTAACCATCACCTTGGAGCCTAAAACAATAACACGGCTTGTTTCAGACCCTGTGCCAACTCAAACCAACTTAAGAGGTTATTTAGCATACATAGGCCTTGTTCAAGGCGATGCAATAGGCAACATATCCGGCACAAAAACCATAAGCCACGACTATACCAGTTCATCAGGAGCTGGTATTTATCCTATAACTTTGTCTGGCTATAGAAACAACCACAACTACGTTATTTCTTATGATAACACAGACTTGTTTTTAATTGTAAGCAACGAAGTAACACCCAGCAGCAGTTCCATAACGCCATCATCGTCAAGCGTAGAGTTGAGCAGCAGTTCCGCAACGCCATCATCGTCGAGCGTAACACCAAGCAGCAGCTCCGCAACGCCATCATCATCGAGCGCAACACCCAGTAGTAGCAGCGATGGCACACCGAGTAGTAGTTCAAGCGAAGACACGCCAAGCAGCAGCAGTGCGGAAAGCACCCCAATCCTAAATCGGGCAACTCCTATAATCGGGGCCATAGGAGTTCAGACAACAAGCAACGCTATAATCCTACAAAATCTCCCAGCCAACTCAAAAGTAGAGATATACAATTTGCAAGGCAAGCAAATACACGTTGCCAATTCTGACAATTCTCAAATTCTGAAAATCATGGTTCAGACAAAAGGCATATACTTGGTGAAAATAAACACAACTATATTACGTGTGCCAGTGATGTAGAATGAAATATAGTAAGCAATGATTAACTCAATGTTTGGGTATAGGGTTTGGGGTATAGGGTATAGGCGATGCAAAAACATGTCCTTTTTAGCGAATTTAAGCCGTTTTTTGTGAAATTCTCCATACCCCAAACCCCATACCCTATACCCAAGCGAGTAAATCAGCGTTTACTATATTACATTAGCAGTGAAATTTTTGCCTGCTTGGGAGTATTCAAAACTGCTCCAATAAATGCTTGTCAAAATCTGACTGAAACAAGCGGTCTTGTATTATGCGGTATTTTTCAAATTCTGTTTCTGCGTGTTGCTTGGCGATTTCTGCTGTTATTTTACCTGTATTTTGCAAAATTTTTCTGTCGGCAGCTTGCAAAAACATATCAAGCCGTTTTTTCCAATCTTCCATTGTCATAGGGATTTTACGCTTTGCCATATCTTCTGCAATATCAAGATAAGCGCTTACTACCCGCCCAAAAGATTCCAATTCATTCTCCGATAAATAATTTTTCGCAATGCTAACATCGCTCTTTTGAATTTTCCCGCTTGGGGCTTTTTCCCAAGTTGTTAAACCCATTTTCTCTTTTCTAGAATCTGCCCGCTTGTAAATCAACTCCGCTGCTGTATGCCCGTGAATTGCCCAATGAAGTTTATTTTGAACGGTCGCAAAAAACTGTTTCGTGATTTCGGAATCTTTATTATAATCCATTGCCGTAGAATAAATATCTGCGATTTTTTGATAAAAACGCCTTTCTGAAAGACGGATTTCACGAATTTCCTCTAAAAGCCTTTCAAAGTAATCATCATCAAAAAATGCCCCATTTTCCATTCTCTTGCGGTCTATTAAATAGCCTCGCAATGTATAGTCCTTCAAAACAGCGGTTGCCCATTGGCGAAACGCGGTTGCTCTCTTGGAATTTACCCGATATCCAACGGCAATAATAGCATCTAAATTGTAGTGTTTTACCCTGTAATTTTTCCCATCGCTGGCAGTTGCCGAGAAATTCTCGGTAACTGAATTCTCCTGCAATTCACCATCTTTGAATATGTTTTTTAAATGCAAGCATATATTATCGCTGGAGGTATCAAACAAGAATCCCATATTTTTTTGGGAAAGCCATATTGTGCCATTTTGAATGCGAACCTCAACGCCATTCCCTTTTGATTGATACGCAAAAATCAAAAATTCCGCAGTGCTATTGCGGATTTGCAAAGATTTAAGCTCTTTAGCATTTTTTTTAACTATGGGCATAATACGCTTATGAATATAGAAACTTTCTAACTTACGCATAATGAAAAAAATCGCCATCGCTCTTTTCTTTTTAATGCTTTCTCCGCTATTCCACGATCCACTTCCACACTGGAACGCACTCTATTTTTTTTCCCATAAATTCTATTGTCTTTTCTTCGTCCATAGTTATGCATAGCAGATTTTTGGCTTTTATCCTTTGCTGAATTTTAATTAGGCTCTCAAGTTCGCGCCGTTCCGTTTGCCCTGCCAAAGAATACGCAACTTGAATAAGGGTTTTTGTTTTTGGAATATAAAAATCAACCTCCGCATTGTCTCTTGCAAAGTAAAATTCGCTGCCGAACCGCCTTTTTAAAGTTATGGCGACAATGTTCTCCAAAAGCTTTGTTTCCGGCGAGTCTTGCAGAAGAGTTATTAAACCATTGTCTATAAAATAATACTTTTTCTGGCTTTCCTTTTCTGCCATTTTCGCCAAATAATTTTTAACGCCGAAAACCAAAAAAGATTCTTCCAAATATTTCACATATTCTATAACCGTGCTCGCTCCTATGGCTGTGCCTGCTGCTTGAATCACATTTTTCATTCTGTTGAAAGATACTCCATCGTGAATGCTCTCGGCCAGTTTTGCTATTAGAACTTTGAGGGCAAAGTCGTTTCTTATTTTATATCTTGCAACCAAATCGCCGTAAAATACTTTTTGATAGAGATTTTCCAGCCATATA
>WRMM01000092.1 GCA_009777135.1 Candidatus Fibrimonadales bacterium | reverse complement strand
ACCGGCGTTCCGAAAATGGTATTCAATCAGGCAAAAAACGGCTGGACAAAGCAAAATTTTGATGATGCCTTTAGGTCCGTTCCCGGCAAAAATGTCGAGCGTTGCTATGATATGCCTTTTAAACGCAATAGAGACGGTTTATAGGAATACAACAGCAATAAGCTTTGCTTAAACGGCACCATGGATCTGGAAGGCAACTGCTCTGGTCACGGTGGATATATGGGCGGATTCTTTCCGCCTGAGCTGCAAACCAGAGGAGACGGGGACTACAGCGAGTGCGAGACTTGCGACACCAAATACACTGCAGCGGGATGGGTTTCGCTTAACAGTAGCATCAGCCAGTTTTGCTATGACAGAGGGCGCAGAGGCACCGCCGCTGGACCGAATATCAGCGCTTGCGGAACGGAATTTTTAGAGGGCGATTTTAGCAGTGGCTCTTCCCCTGAAATATGGACTGGATGGGGAAATGTAGCTGTACCGATAGAAGCTAATCAGTTATTCTGCTTTGAAAGCCATGCAACCTTTATATACGACCCAGTGCATGAATTTTTCTTCAGCGGCGATGACGATATCTGGGTATTTATCAACAACCAATTGGTCATAGACTTGGGTGGCGCCCATTTGTCAGCTCCAGGCTATGTGAATGTAAATGAACAAGCTCCCAGCTTAGGCATTAGTCCCGGCGATACTGTTCCCATAAGCATATTCTTTTGCGACAGACGCAGAGAAATGAGTAATATTCGCATAGCGAGCAATATTTACTTTGGGCAAACAGCGGAATCTGGCGGGGCAACAGGTTTGTATTTGAACGGCAATGAAATTTGCCTAAGTCAATCGGAGGGCAGTTGCGGAGCGTTAATGGGAACAGGAAACATTTGCGGTGCAGATTTGGCTCCTCAGATTTCATATACTTTGGATGAAATCCCCTTAAACGCAGAAAATGAAAACTGTATATGGATAAAGGAAACGCAGGGAGTATGCTACGGCGGAATCTTGCTGAACAATGGAGTAGTGAGCGTGGATGTGTCTGCTGTTCCGGATGCCCTAAAAGCCCAAGGCTTTGAAGTGTTCGCTTCGGTGCCCAACCACAACCCTATCAGCGTGTCAAACGTTTTAGCGGGCGGAGGCGTTCCAATTAAAATTGAAACTCCGCAGATAGCTCTCCATCAAGAGCCGTTGTATTATAGTCTCAGAGGCGAACCGCTGGGCAGTAAAAAGCCAAGCAAAGCCGGTATTTACATAGTTCGCCAAAACGGAACAAGCAAAAAAATCGCAGTGAGGTAACCATGAAAAATCGTTTTTCAAAAATCTTTCCAATCCTGTTCATTCTAGGAATTCTAGTCACATTTTCCTGCTCAAGCGTGGATATAGAACCGCCGCCGCCAGCGGTGGAAAATTCCTCCAGCTCCAGCTTGCCGCCTTCTTCTTCAAGCGTCGGCGTTTCCAGCAGTTCGGTTGCTTTTAGCAGTTCCAGTTTATCGGAAGGCTCTGTTTTTTGCCAGATAGAAAGCACCTGCACTTCCATTTCCGCTGAGGCTTGTTCCACATTTGGTGGCATTGAGGTTTCAGGCTGTGAAGTTTCTTCTTCAAGCGATGGCGTTTCCAGCAGTTCAGGTGATCCCAACAGTTCTAGCAGTTCGGTTGCTTTCAGCAGTTCCAGTTTATCGGAAGGTCCTGTTTTTTGCCAGATAGGAAGCGCCTGCTCTTCCGTTTCCGCTGAGGCTTGTTTCACGCTGGGTGGGGCTGAGGTTTCAAGCTGTGAAGCTTCTTCTTCAAGCGATGGCGTTTCCAGCAGTTCAGTTGCTTTCAGCAGTTCCAGCGGTTCCATTGCGAGTTCTTCGTCTGTTCAGGAGAGCAGTTCGTCAAACGTGCAAAGCAGTTCCAGTTCTGTTGGCGGCGGCACTTTTGAACTTTGCGGGGGAGTGAATTTTTACAACACGGCAACGCAATTTTGCGTAGGCTCTGATGTTTACGAAAAATGCAGCGGAGAAACTTACAATCCGTCAACGCACGGCTGCTCAGGCGGTTCCATACTCCCAAAATGCGGAGTTTCAATATATAATCCCGCAACGCATTTTTGCCATTCAGACAACAATTCTTATCTTTTGTGCGGAGGCAATACCTATAATCCGTCAACACATGGATGCGAAGGCAATTCCATACTCCCAAAATGCGGCAGCGCAATTTATGATCCAACAACGCATTTCTGTCAAGGCACTACGATCCTTACGGTATGCAATGGCCAAGATTATACGTCAGCGCAATTCTGTTATGACGACAAAATTTATAATAAATGCGGCACAGCAACATACAATCCATCAACGCAATTCTGTTCTGGTTCTGCAATTTATAATAAATGCGGCGGAGAAACATACGAAACAGCAATTTATTTCTGTTCCGGCTCCAAGCTTTATAGTAAATGCAACGGCAAGGACTATGACCCAGCAACGCAGGACTGCATAAGCGGGATTGTAGCTGAGTATTGCAATGGAATGCCTTATAATATAGAAACGCAAGTTTGCATGGCTGGTGAAGTAAAAGCAGCAAAAGGAACTTTTATTGCAAGCGATGGGAATGAGTATAAATATACTGCAATAAACGGCCAAATTTGGATGGCGGAGAATTTGGGTGTTGGCAGTTGCGGAAGTAATTATACTTATAGCCAAGCAATGACCGCTTGTCCATCTGGTTGGCATTTGCCTACGAGGGCAGAATGGCAGGCTCTTATAGATTTTGCAGGTATTCAAGCTCTTAAATCAACAAGTGGTTGGTCGCCATATAATGGCACAGATGCTTTTGAGTTCGCTATCTTGCCATGTGGTAGTACGCAGGACGATAGAGCTATGTTTATGCACGCTAATAATGGTGCTGATCAGACTCTTTTAGTTATACAGGTTTGGGAAGGACTTCGTTGGTCAAATTGGGGTAACGCCGGTACAGTTCGCTGTGTGATGGATTGAAAATAAGCTTCCTAAGGGGGCTTGTTTTGTATATTATTAATGAGTATTAGCTTAGGAGGCGTATTATGGCTGAAAAGAAAAATAGTATGATCGATAAAGAGTTTGAATATTACCTTGAGCATCAAAACGAATTGTTGAAAAAGTACAACAATCGTTTTTTGGCTATTGTTGGCAGAAAAGTAGTAGGAGATTATGACACATACGAGCAAGCCTTATTTCAATCGAAAAAAAAGCACAAACGAGGCACTTTTTTGATACAGGAATGCACCGAAGGCGACAAGGCATATACGCAGACATTCCATTCGCATGTTACTTTTAGGTGATTTTTTTATGAGTCCTAAATCATTCACTATTAAATACGATAGTTCTTTTAAAACTTTGATAACGGCATGCAGTATATCCGAAGCATTCGATCCCAAAGATTTGCAGAAAGGTTTGAAACGGCCGCCAGCCAAAGAATTTACAGCAATATGGGATACGGGAGCTACTAATTCCGTTATATCCGAGAAAGTGGTTTATTCTCTAGATTTGGAACCCACAGGCAAAGAAATAGTATATCATGCTAATGGCAAATCTCTCGTAAATACTCACGGAGTAAACATACTGCTGCCAAACGATGTTGTGTTTACTACTTTGAAAGTTACTGAAGGTATTTTGAGCGGAATAGACGTGCTGATAGGAATGGATATTATTTTGAAAGGCGATTTTGCAATAAGCTCATTTTGTGGAAAAACCAAATTTTCATTTCAAATACCTTCCACGCATGATATAGATTTCAGCAAATGTAGCTCCACACGCCGCTTGTTCCATGTTCCAGAGCATTAAGTTCGACTTAATCAGCGATTACTATACTCAGGTGGCTTTGGTTCTCTCAAACAATTAGCAACCATATATTCTCTTAAAGCGGAATTCATTCTGGTTTAATCGCCTTTGTCGCCTAGGAGAGATGGTTAATTTGGTGATGTAGCCATCTATTGCTTTCTATACTTTTCCACGTTGGAAACTACGCTGCTGAAATCTGCGGTACGCAAGTCGTTTGCCAATTCATTTTTTGCCGCAGTTTCATCTTCCTGCAAACCTATAAATTCAGCGGTGATTTTCAATGCGCCTAGCAATTTACCCCTGCAATCAGTAAGAGTCAATGTTGGCAAATAAGAGCACATTATTTGGTCGTTTGCTTGTTTGCAGGCAGGTCTGTTGACGTTTATATTTATGCCGTTGCCCGAGCAAGGCGTTTTTTTAACTCCAGCAGGGATTAGTTTTTCATACATTGCCGTGCCAACCGCATCTCCAGGACCTATCCAGTGCAGCGCTTTGTCCTCGTTTTTTTCATCTTGTTTTTTAGCTAGGGCTGGGGTTTCATTGGTTGGGATTTTGGGAGCTGGGGCTGGAACTTTAGGGGCTTGGGTTTTAGAGGCTGGGATTTTAGGGATTGAATCTCTGTGACGTATGATTGAATCTTGATAGCGCAGAATGGAATCGGTTTTTTGTTTTTCCAATTGAATTTCGAATATTTTTTGCTGGCTTATTTTGTTTGTTTCAAAATATAAATAGGCTCCGGCAGCAAGGAACGCTACTATGAAAATAGAAATTATTTTGGTTTTATGTCTGGTTGTCCAGCTTGGTTTTGAAATTAAAAATTTTTGTTTTAGACTGGCATACATGGCTTCAAAATATTTTGGGTTAAAGTCTATGCCGTTCTTTCTAGCCAAGTCTTCAACATCTGGCGGCAACGGGTTTTTGGACCATTGGAAGCCGTCAAGAATAACCGGAACAATATTTTTCTTTTCTGCAATGGCGCAGGCTATTTCTCGCCGCACCCAGTCATCTTTCGGGTTGCATTCCGGGTCATGAAATCTATCAAAAATGCCAGGGTTCAGCACAACCACAAAATCTCGGCATTTTTTCACCCTGCTTTCCAGTTCGCTGTCAAAATTTCCTCTTTCCAAAGTATCCATGTCAAAAGAAACGGAATACCCATCCAGCCTCAGCCTGTCATAAAGCAGCTTGGCAGAATCAAACCCGCCTTTGCGGCGGTACGAAATGAATATGTTGAATTTCTTGGGCATTTTTATGAATCTGCTTGTTGCTCTGGCTGAATTTCAGTTAAAACAAGTTTTGCTATGTTTTGTGCAAATTCCAAATAGGATTTAGCATCATCTACGCTTGGCAACACTTCGCCTTCCAAAAGAGCAATGTCTGTAGGATAACGAGATTCTATGTATAAATCGCTTAGATTTTCTAATAGAGTCTCATTTATTTTCAAGTCTTTATTTTTTTTAATTTTATCGTATAATTTGATTAAATCATGAGTTTTCTCAAATGGAATTTTTAAGTCAAAAAGATATGCTTTTAAAAATTTTTCAACTGATTGCTGACAGCAGAAAACTACTTCACCTGTAAGCTCTACGTCAGTAATGAGATGTTCGGCGGCTTTTAAGCTCTTATCTGCAAAAAATATCCACGGATTTTTCTTGATTTTATTGTTTTGCATAAATTTCTATTCCACTGCTTTTAATTTCTCTAATAAAACTGCTTTCTTTTTTATCTAAATATTCAAATTCTCCATTTGAATAAACTACTATATCCATTGCAAAATCACTGCGAATTTTGCGAAGAGCCTTATTGACAGGCTGTTTTCTGTTCATTCTTTCGCTAAAAGTCCTCGCAAATTCCTCGGTGTCTAAAATTACAACTAAATCTATATCGCTGTCTTCTGTTGCCGTGCCTTTTGCGTAGGAGCCGAATAGAATAACTTTATAAATATTCAAACCCATCAGGGCTTGAACTATTTTAGAAATTATATCAGCAGATAGGGACATAACGGTTAATATAGAAAACTTTTCACAAAACAAACCCGCCTTTGCGGCGGGGTGAGGGTGTTGAATTGCTTGTGTATTTTCTGGCAATCGAAAACGGGCTACTTTCTATTCAGACGGTGTTGTTACAGAAACATACTTAGATTTTGAGCTTTCTTCTTCCTTTGCAGAGTTATAGCTGCCATCTGTATTATACTCGCCATCCTTCCACTTGAGCGCTGTAACTTTATAGTAGTATGTTTTACCTGGAGATAAATGGGTATCTTCAAATGCGGTACCTTGAATACGGTTAGAATAATTACAACCAGCTGTACAATTGTAATGAGCATCAGCATCTGTGTTGTTATAATATACTCTGTATCCTTTAGCGCCATCTACTTTTTTCCAACGAAGCATAATGGTAGTTGAAGAAGTAGCCTCTGCCGTTACGCCTCCGGGAGCATCAAGAGAATCGTCTCCAAAGCCACATCCAACCAGAACAGTTGCTGCTATTGCAGCAACCAATGCGTTAATGAAATGTTTTCTTTTCATAGAAAACCTCCTATTTTGTTTTCCCTACTTGTTTACCTAACCAAACTCCTGGGAACACAAAGTTTAGTGGTTCGCATCGCTGTGATGCTAAGTCTTACATCTGCCACTTTTCATTAGTGTCGCTTTGCATAATCGGAATGCCTCTTTCGATATCCAGCACTCGAACCTGCAAGCGACGCATTGAACCAGACCCGGCTATGCCAATTGTAACAATTGCTTTTGCGCCTGCAGCATTGCCAAGGCGCACCATTTCAGCATCGTTAACCGCACCAGATGCATGAAGCATTTGCTCCGCTTCAATTAACGCAGTATTTTGCCTGTCAACAAGCCCTATACCTTTCTGGATAAATCCAGCGGTCAGATTGTCAACAATTGCTTCTACCATTGTATTGTTTGGTGAACTGTTATAGAGCCACACCACAGCCCCGGTAGGGAGAATTTTCTGTATTTCTTCGCTGGCAACCGCCGTAACTCTGTCCACCGGATTCTGAACCTCTTCTTGTTCACGTTCGCTAGCAGCAATCTTTGCTTTATCATCTAAATTTTTTCTCAGTTGAGCAATTTTCAATTGAATTTTCGGATTTCCCGTTTCATCATAAACTTTCTGCATAAGGTTCAATGCAGATTCTGTGTCGCCAAGAGCCTCATAGATAATAGATGCATTCTCTGCTGCTGCCGGGCTTTTATACCGCTCATAAATTCCAAGATAGGCTGTAAGGGCAACCTTATAATTTTGAGTAACTACATGTTCAAAGGCCTCTTTCATTTCTATTTTTATGCCATCGCTTGTTTTATCTTCCGCAAATACACGAAATTCAGAGCTTTTATAGGGGGCAATATCTTGACGAACACTAGCAA
>WRMM01000091.1 GCA_009777135.1 Candidatus Fibrimonadales bacterium | reverse complement strand
AATGTGAATTTCGTGCCATTTCAAGTTACACCTTTATTCCCCTTGACGGACTTATAAAATAAATTTTCGCTTTTGAAACATCACGCTCCTTTTTAAATTTTCACGCCGTTTTCTATGCACCTTATGCTTAAATTTCACTAAAGCAAAGTTTATTTCAATATCGCTTTCTGTGCCTAAAACGTCCAAGCCGTTGCCCAGAATAATTGTCTGAACCAGAATTCGCAGAATTAAAAAATTAACAGAATATTTATGATATACATGCAACTTATTTAGCACATTCTGAAAATCCTGATAATTCTGCGAATTCTGGTTCAGACAATTTTAGCAAGCATATAAAGCCCTTTTTCGGAGAAGGCTTTTGGAAGTTTATTTTTGCCTCCCCAACTTGAAGTCAAAATTTTTGACTTCAAGTTTTGCCATTCTTCTAAATCTAAAGAAAAAATATACCCATCAGGAAATTTATCAACGTTATTTCTAACCGCTTGATTTATTTCCTTAGTCTCCACGCCATACAGCGTAGCTACGTCGCTGTCCAAAAGAACTCGCTCGCCTCTAATTATGATAATCAGGCTTTCCACCCGATCGCTTTGAATAACATTATTCATGAAAACCTCCATATTTTTTGTTTCCATTACCTTAGACGGAAAAAAGGAGGTAAAATCAGATGAAAAGTTCAAAAAAGTTAATTTTGCAAACAAGTGTTGACGTTAAGAGAAATTTTCTAGCGAGCTTCTAATTCCATATTCTGATTTGTTTAGGCGGTTGTAATAACAAGAATATTTGTAGGTAACGGGAATAATGAATAATTGAAAGTTACATAATTATTAATTCTTCATTATTAATTCTTAATTATTAAAAAAACTGGCATATTTTTTGCATATTCAAAAAAGATTAAAGATTTTCTGTAGAATGCCGATATAGAAAATGTAGATTAGGAAAGCGAGGTTCTATTATGTCAGGAATGTCAGTAGGTGGATTGATATCGGGTTTGGATACCAACAGCATCATAGCGCAGCTCACAGCGCTTGAGCAGGCTAAGGTCACGCGCGAGTTGCAAAAAAAGGAAAATGCCGAGAATACGCTGTCCAAGTTCAAGGATTTGCAAACCAGACTTGGCAATTTGGCGCAAAAAGCCAGTATTTTAGAGACAATGGATAGGTTCAATGTTTTCAAAGCAACCTCAAATTATGATGAATATGCTACTATTTCTGGCAAAGAAGGCGCAATGGCTGGCCAATACGAGCTTGTGGTTAACCAGCTGGCAACAACCCAAAAGGTTGCTTCAAGTAAAATTAGCGCCGTAAATATACCGCTTGTTGCCGCAGATGATTGGCCTGCTGTTTTCGGAGATAAAGATAATATAACAATATCTTTTTCTAAATCCGAAGCTGGGCTTAAAGCTGACCCTCGGAAAAACGAAGTTGATGTAGTAGTATCTAAAGGTGATACTCTGAGAGACATTGTTAATAAAATAAATGCGACTGAGGGTATTGGGGTTAGAGCAAGCATAATGACAATGGCAGATGGCGACAATAGGCTTGTTTTAACTGCCGTGGATACAGGCACAAAGGGTTTTTATATAAAAGACAATGCTGTTGAAAGTGGCGATCAGAAGGGTTTGATGGAATATTTGGGTATTTTAGAAAGCTCGGAAAGCGATCAAATAGCTAAATCAAGCAATGCTTTGGTAACAAAGAAAGGAGAAGTAGCTACAGGAGAGAATATATTTGAAGATTTGAACAATCCTCTTCATAAAATAAAAGAAGGAGATGTTTTAGGTATATTTTTGCCAACAAATAAAGGTGACGGCAGTGGAGGTTGGGTTACTTTCAATTTATATGATGAAGATAATAAGCCTAAAACCATAGGTACCGTACTTAAAGAAATAAATGATATATTAAAAAGCCCAGAAGTTGGTGCAACTTTCACCGCAGAACTAAACAAATCTGGCGAAATAGTTTTGAAAGGCGATTTAAATAGCGATCAAAATTTTGATTCAGATTCTTTAAAAAATGTAAAAATTCAAATAGGGACTCTTAGCGACCCAAGCACTGTTGTGGACGGCATTTCCAATGCAGAAAACATTTTCTCCGAAGTCAAAAAAGATATGGGAGCTTTAGCTTCACATAACAATTTTGCAAATGTAATAACAGAAGCGCAAAATGCAATCTACACCATAGACGGAATGGCAATTAGCTCACAAAGCAACAACGATGATAAAACCATAAACGGCACAGTTTTTACGCTGAAAAAAGAAAGTTTGCCCGGAATGCCTCCTATAAAAGTTTCTATGGAACTAGACAAGGACGCCCTTGCAAGCAACATAAGCGCATTTATTGACGAATTCAATGCTTTGATAAAATTCATAGACGAAAATGCAAAAGCCACTGTAAAAGAAGAAACTGACCCTGTCACCGGCAAAAAAACAAGCAAACGCGAAACAGGCGTATTTTCTGGCGACAGCAATATTTCTAGCCTGCGCGAAAGCTTGAGGCAAATGATGACGGGTATAATAGATGAGTTATCCTCAAAAACAGATTCCAGTGGCAAAAAAATTGACAATGGTTTTTCTACGGTTTATTCATCTATTTCTCGTTTAGGCATCACAACCCAAAAAGACGGCTCAATAAGCGTGGATAGAGACAAATTAATGAAAGCTTTGGATGCGGATTTTGAAGGCGTTCGCAGGCTGTTCACTTCAAACTGGTTCAGCGATACCCCTGGCTTCAGCGTAGGCCGCCACACAAAAGATGCCAAAACAGGTGTTTATGAAATTAATATTGGCTCGGATGGAGTTGGGTATTTAAATGGCAGCACTGATCCGCTATCTAATATAGCAAATATATATACCTTCAACGGGATTTCAGTTGAAGCTTCAGGCGAAGGAAAAGCAAAAATCACATTCGTACGCGGCATAGCTAGCCAAATTGCTAATTTTGTGGAAAATGCCAGAGATACCGTAAACGGCTACTTCAAGCAGTCGGAAAAAACGTATCAAGCCAGAATAGACTCAATCCAAAAAAGAGTTGAAGAACTGCAAGTTCGAGTAGATAACTATAATGCAAGAATGACCAGGCAATTTGCCGCGTTGGAGAGAAGCATGGGCAACCTGCAGTCTCAAACCGCAAATATGATGGCCGCTCTCAGCTCAACAATGCAATATAACAGAAGGTAATAAAAAGGAGAATTTTTTATGATGAATGCAACTTACGGCAAACCATTAGGCCAATATCGCCAGTCTTCTGTAGAAACAGCAGACCGCGGGCAGCTGATTATAATGATTTACGACCATTGCATAAAATGGTGCGGCATAGCCAAAGAAGCTATGGAATCTGGGCAATTTGCCCGCAAATCAGAAGCATGCCACAAAGTCTCTGCCGGCATAACAGAATTAATGGCCTCTCTTGACATGCAAAAAGGCGGCGAAGTCTCTAAAAACCTTTGGAGATTATACGATTTTTACAGCCATCACATCCACGAAGGCAACATAAAAAACATATCCAAAAACTTCTCGGAAGTCCAAGAAATGATGGGTCAGCTAAGAGAATCATGGCAAAAAGCCCTAGGGCAAGTTCGCCAAGACAGAGAATTTTCAAGCAAACTGGCTACAGGAACCCCTCGCAGCTATGTGAGCATGGTAGGTTAATATGCGCCAAGATGTAAAAACATTATCTTCAAAAATAGATGCCGCATTGCAGCTTTGCAAAAATGTTTTGGAATACGGCGAAAAAATCAAGGGGCTTTCTCCTCTGGAAATCGGCATAGAAGCATACGCCGAAGAATTAACCCAATACACCGAAGGCAGAGGCCGCGCCACAAGAATTGCCATTCAAGAGCTGAACGCAATAAACGGTTTTTACGAAACAATAGAAAAAGACCCAAACGCTTTGGCTTCTGAAAAAGCATTTTTAACCGAGAAACTGCGCACCGTTCAAGATTTATCTCCTTTGTTTTTGAAACAAGACATTGTAATAAGAAGAGAAATTGAGCTTCACTTAAATTCCCTTCGCAAAGAGTCTGTGGAATTTAGGCATAACGTTGGGGTTATCAAAAATTATCTAAAAGCGCCGGATAGAAGAGCATTTTATGGGTAAAAAAAACGCCTATTCATACAATTCCCTTCACAAACTCCGCCAAACTTGGGTCTCTAGCTCCCATTAGCAAAAGAACATCACCACTTTTTGCTAAATTTTGCATTTTTTCGAGGCACTTTTCTCTGCTTGCAATGAAATTTGCTTTGCAGCCTTTTTGGGTTAGGGCTTCGGATAAAATGTTTGAGTCAAAGCTGCGGTCTGCTGTGCCGCCAGCGTAATATATTGAGCTGAACCATATTTCGTCGCTTGGGCGCAAGGCTTTGGAAATCTCTTCTACAAAGTCGTCTTTTAAAAATTTTGTTGGAGCAAAGCCGTGAGGCTGAAACCATGCAAGCAATTTTCCTTTTGCAAAGCTTTGGCAAGAGCGAATGCTTGCAGCGATTTTTGCGGGGTTATGAGCGTAGTCGTCCACCAAAATCACTCCGTTTTTCAATTTGTAAATCTGGCTTCTGCGGTAGATGCCTTTCCAAGTTCTCAGAGCATTTGCGCATTCTTTTAAAGACACGCCTGCAATTTGGCAAGCAGCAATGGCGGCTAAGGCGTTTTCTGCATTGTGTTTGCCGGGCATTGGCAAATAAAAATCTGCGGCTTCGCCTTTGCTGCAAACTTTGAATTCTGAAGAAACGCCATTTGCCTTGTAATCTGAGCCTTGAACGCCCCATCCAAATAAAACGGTTTCACTGTCTGCAAATTTTGCCGCAAGCGGGTGCGAAGCGTTTGCAATTAAGGTGCCGCCCGCTTTGCGAACATTGCCAGCAAATTCTTCAAATAATTTTTCCAGTTCAAAAAGCTCTTTGTGGTCTTTGTCTATATTTAAAATGATTCCGATTTTCGGGCTGTATTTAACCAAAGTTCCATCGCTTTCATCTGCTTCTGCCGCAAGCCATCCCGTGCCGGCAACTGCGTTGCCTATTTTTCCCTGCTCTTCCAAAACGCTAAGCCCCGCTCCGCTTAAAAGGCTTGGGTCTTTTCCGCTTTCGTTCAAAATATGCCAAATCAAGCCTGTCACCGTGCTTTTTCCGCTTGTTCCGCTAACGGCTATGGTCAAATTTTCTTGCATTATTTTTGCCAAAAGTTCGCTGCGGTGCATAATTGGAATATTGAATTTATGCGCTGCTTCCGTATCGGGGTTGCCAGTTTCTATTGCCGTGCTTATTACAATCGCCGTTAAATTTTTATTTATTCCGCTTCCATTCTGCAAAAAACATTCTACGCCCGCTTCTTCAAGCTGTTTTTTTACTTTTTCCCTCTCGCTGTCATCAAAATACCTGTCAGAACCGCTGCATTTAACCCCTTTTCCCGCCAAAAACTGGGCTAGCGCGCTCATTCCAACGCCTGCCACGCCAACAAAAAAATAGGATTCCATTTAAGGCGAATATAGACAATGTTGATTTACTCGCTTTGGGTTTGGGGTATGGGGTATAGGGTATGGGGTTTAGGGCAAATATTCATTGCGATGTTGCAATTCGTTGCGAATGGGCAAAAAATTTTTTGCCCCTACAGCGTTGATTGTGGACGGATTATTATTGCGTTTATCCCGAATATGACAAATACCGACACGAAAAATACCGTTTTCCTGCGGTAAAACCACGATTTAGATTAAAATTTAGATGCGTTTACCCCAAACCCCAAACCCCAAACCCCAAACCCCATACCCCATACCCCATACCCAAGCGAAGTAAATCAGCGTTACTATATTTTCTACATTATTCCCCTAACCCTCATTTCACAAGGAAGGCTTTATGAAAAAACTTTTTGCTGCAACGGCTCTTGCCCTTGCCACTCAAGCTTTCGCCATAATTGGCGTGGGCGCGCATTATGTGACCAATCTCGGCACTTTAAAAGGGGAAACTGAAGTAATTTCAATGTCTCCTCTAATTGGAGATGTAACATTGAGTCGCAGTGAAGTCAGCACTTTGCAGGGCTTGGGCTTCAAGCTCTGGATAGATTTATTGCCTTTTGTTGATGTAGAAGGCACTTTCAATTTTGCCGCTACCAGATACAAGCCATATTTGGAGGTTCCAGCGCTTAATAAAAAAATAGATTTCGAATTTTCTCCAGACGCTCCCTATAATATGGTCTTTCCCAAAGCGAATCCGGTTTATGGATTATTCTCTGGAGATTTATCAATAACTTATCCTCTTGATTTACCTCTTGTACGCCCTTATGCAGGTTTGGGCATTAGCTATATGGCAAGCGTGCCGTTGGTGAATAAAAAGTTTGTCAAAGATATGGAACCAGCTTTGGTAACAATTTTGGAGGCGAATATACCTGGCTCCGGCCCAGATGAAGATATTGCAAAAACAATAAGCGATGAATTTTCAAAAGCATTGAAAAATGCAGATTACAAAACAGGCATTGGCGGCCATGCGATAGTTGGAGCTCGTTTCAAATTGCCGCTTATTCCTATTGCCGCTTATGCAAACACAAAATATTATTTTGGCGGTGGAATAGACCCAAAATTCAATCAGGGCGTTGTGTTTGAGCTAGGCGGTGGTTTTGCCTTGTAAATGCAAAGCGCAACGGCTCAGAACAAAAAAATAATCCGAAAGCCTATTTATATAAGCTAACACGGAATCGCTAACGGCTATGCCATTTTCCTTTGCATTGCACAAAATTCGCTCTGCTCTGCGGCATACAGTTCTGCATATATGAGCCTCTGCATTTATCAAGTCGCTGCCAGGGATTGCAAAAGCTTTAAGCGGTTCAAGCGACCCGTTCATCTTGTCTATCAAAGTTTCTAGTTCCTTTATATGCTCTTCCGTTATGCAAGGCATATTTGCCCACTCAGCGCCTGGAGGCGTTGCTAAAGCAGTTCCTGCGTTAAATAAAAGACTTTGGATATTTTCAAGTTCCGTTGTAATCTCCTTATTTTCGGCGCACAAGGCCTTCAACTTGCCTGTAAAAGCATTCAGCTCATCCAGCGTTCCATAGCATTCCAAGCGAAAATGCGATTTGGAAACTCGCTGCCCGCCTATAAGAGCAGTGCTGCCTTTATCACCAGTGCGCGTGTAAATTTTAGAGAGCTTCATTTGGTTCTTCATCTGGGCTAAATTTTTTTTCATCTGTGAGCTTG
>WRMM01000090.1 GCA_009777135.1 Candidatus Fibrimonadales bacterium | reverse complement strand
GTGTTTCTGTGCTTTTTTTCGCTGTTTTCTTGCGATGCAACCACAACCACAACCAACAGCAACGGCTACGAGCCTTGTTTAGAAATAAATGGCCCTGTAGCCTGTTATGGAAGGCTACAGGCATCTGGAAACAAATTAGTAGGTTCTAAAACTGGAGACAATCCAGTGATACTGCGCGGGGTAAGCCTTGGCTGGAGCAATTCAACTTGGGAATCAGCAAGATTCTTTAATGAAGCGTCCGTAAATGCCATGGTTGATCATTGGAAAGCTGAGATTATAAGGGTTCCAATGGGAGTTAATTCTTCGGGAGTGCCAAATAATAAAGAAGGAGTAAGAAGAGCAATAGATGCGGCTCTAGAAAGAGGTGTTTATGTGATTATAGATTGGCATTCTCATACTGCTCATCGCGAAGTTGCTGCTGCCACAGCTTTCTTTGAGGAAATGGCTGGAGATTATGGCCATTTAGACAATGTAATATTTGAAATTTACAATGAGCCAATAGATGCAAATGGCGGAACTTGGACAAATATAAAAGCTTATGCAGAGCAGATTATTCCCGTAATACGTGCGCATTCTCAAAATCTTATTCTGGTAGGAACTCCGCGATGGTGTCAACAAGTGGATGCGCCATTGGATAATCCGCTTGAGGATGGCAATATTGCTTATGTAATTCATTTTTATGCTGATAGCCACGGTTTAGGGAGTCCTGAAGCTACATTAAGTTATGCCGCTAGAATGACTAGGGTTCTCGAAGCAGGTTATCCAGTATTCACATCTGAATACGGTACTACTCATTCAGATGGCGGCTCTAGGCCAAATAGATACGAATCGCATAATGGACAAAGCACTGATGAATGGCATGCTTTCATGGATGAGCATAAGATTTCATCCGCTGCCTGGAATGTGAATTATAAAGCAGAAGGTTCGGCTTTTTTTGGGGTATTCCCGCAAAGAGTTATTAATGCAGATACTTGGGATGGCTGGACAAATGAAAATGAAATGACTTCTTCTGGCAAGTATATTTACAATAAGCTTAGAGCTTATGCTGAACATGCTGACTGGCGAGGGCATTAAACGTATGCGCAAATGGAGTGTCGATGATTCTCGAGAGCTTTATAATGTAAAAGGATGGGGTGTTTCTTATTTTGACATAAATGAAAAAGGGCGTGCAACTGTTTCGCCCCTAAAAGGGGATGGACCTGCTATAGATTTAACTGAGATTATGCGAGACTTATTGCGCAAGGATATTGCAACGCCTGTGCTGCTAAGATTTTCGGATATTCTGGATACCCGTATTAAAAAGATAAACAGCTGCTTTGAGCGCGCAATAAAGGAATATAAATTCAACGGTCATTTTTACAATGTTTTTCCCATTAAGGTAAATCAGCAGCGAGCCGTTTTGGAAGAAGTAATGCGGCATGGAAAAAAATTCAACATAGGCTTGGAGGCAGGTTCAAAATCAGAACTGCACGCCGTGCTTGCAAATGTGGATAACCCCGAGTCTCTTATAGTTTGCAACGGCTACAAAGACGAGGATTTTATAGAGCTTGCGCTGCTTGCTCAAAAAATGGGGAAAAAGATTTTTTTGGTTGTTGAAAAAATCACCGAATTAGCGCTGATAATAAAGCTTTCCAAAAGGCTTGGGATAAAACCAAACATAGGCATTCGCATAAAACTTGCCAGCAGCGGCAGCGGACACTGGGAAGAATCTGGCGGATATCAAAGCAAATTCGGGCTTAGCAGCTCGGAACTCATAGACGCTCTGGAACGCATTAAAAAAGCCGGATTAATGAGCTGCCTTAAACTTATACATTTTCATTTGGGCAGCCAGATAACCAATATACGCAAGATAAAATCGGGTTTAAAGGAAATTGCGCAATTCTATTCTGAAATAATTGCGCTTGGCTTTGGCGTGGAATTTGTTGATGTGGGCGGAGGCCTTGGCGTGGACTACGATGGCACAAACAGCACTCGCTCTAGCTCCGTTAATTATTCCGTGCAAGAATACGCAAACGACGTTGTATATGCCCTTGCTGAGACCTGCAGCAAATTAGAGATTCCTCATCCAAACGTGATTGCAGAAGCAGGCAGAGCCTTGACTGCCCACCACAGCTTGCTTGTTTTTGATATTTTGGAGCGAACCGCTCCAGCATTTTTTGAAGATGTGAAAAGAGAAATAAAAAGCGATGACCCTGATATTATCAAAGATTTGTATTCCATTTACAAAGGGCTTGTGCAAAAAAATCTGAATGAAAGCTGGCACGATGCGGTTCAGCTTCACGATGATGTTTTGAATTCTTTTCGCATGGGAATGATTAATCTGGAAAACCGTGCCATTGCAGAGCGGCTGTTCTGGTCTATAGCGCGCAAGGCAAATCGCGTAGCAAAAGATATGCGGCATCCGCCTTATGAACTGGAAGAATTGCCGCGTTTGCTTGCAGAAAAATACTTTGGCAATTTTTCGCTTTTCCAAAGCTTGCCAGATGCCTGGGCAATAGACCAGATTTTCCCGATAATGCCTATTCAGCGTTTGAATGAAGAGCCAACGGTAAATGTAACCATTCAAGACATTACCTGCGATAGCGATGGAAAAATTGATTTATACGTTCGCAGTGGCGAAATAAGCAGAACGCTTCCGCTTCATAGTTTAAAAAACAATGAGCCTTACTATCTGGGCGTTTATTTGGTTGGGGCATATCAAGAAATTTTGGGCGATTTGCACAATCTCTTTGGCGATACCAATGTTGTTCATATAGCTTGCACACAAGACTCTTACGAGATTGAAAAAATCATAAACGGCGAATCTGTTTCTGATGTTCTGGAATATGTGAATTTCTCAGACAAAGCTCTTGTGCGCACAATGGAAAACTGGGTTAAGGGAGCCGTTCAAGAAGGAAAAATCACTGCTCAAGAAGGCAGAGGATTTTTGAGCATTTATCGCTCCGGTCTGTATGGCTACACTTATTTGGAGTAAAATTACTGCCTCGTAACAGGATACCAGGCAGAGCTACACTCCGCAGGTCTATGCTTTTTCAAGCAATAGCACGCTGTTATGCCCGCCAAATCCAAATGAATTTGACATTGCATATTCAAATTTATGTTCAACAACGCCATTTGCGCAGCAATCAAAAGGAATTTCCGGGTCTTGGTTTTCCAAATTAAGAGTTTGGTGCAGTTTTTGCTCCATCAAAGACTTAATCGTAACAATCGCTTCCATTCCGCTCGCTGCTCCGAGCATGTGGCCGGTCATGGATTTTGTGCTGTTTATTTTGACATTGTCTATTTTGCCGTCAAAAGCTTTGAAAATAGCTTTGCATTCCGCAACATCACCTCTAGGGGTGCTTGTGCCATGCGTATTCACATAGCCTATTTGCGAAATATCAATGCCAGCTTCTTTCAATGCCATGGAAATTGCCACGCACACGCCCTCGCCGTCTTCTCTGGGAGCGCTCATGTGATAAGCATCGCCGCTTGCTCCGCAGCCAGCGAGGCGGGCTAAAATCTTTGCGCCTCGTTTTTGTGCATGGCTAAGAGATTCCAAAACTAAAATACCTGCTCCTTCAGAAAGCACAAAGCCGTTGCGCCCAACATCAAACGGACGGCTTGCTCTGGCAGGTTCTTCGTTTCTGGTAGAAAGCGCCTTCATTGAAGCAAAACCTGCCAACCCGATGGGGCAAACCGCTTCTTCCGTTCCGCCTGCAACAGCTATATCTGCTCTGCCCAGGCGAATTTGGTCTGCTGCGGTGATAAATGAATGATTAGAGGTTGCGCAGGCAGAAACCGGGCTCCATGTAGGTCCCATCCATCCAGTGCGAATGGCTATTTCGCCTGCCACCATATTGGCTATTGCCTGCGGAACAAAAAACGGAGAAACTCCGCGGGTTCCTTTTTTTTCCAGATTTACGGAGCTATCATAAAAAATCTCCATGCCGCCCATGCCAGATCCAACTATAACGCAGGCTCTAGTAACATCTACAGCGGCTCTGGTATCTTCAATGCCAGCCATTTTGAGAGCCGTTTCTGCCGCATGAACAGCGTATTGTATATTTCTTGATATACGCTTGCGGTCGCGCTCGCTGTAATAGGGGGAGGCATCGAATTCCCTTATCTGCCCTGCAAATTTAACAGGGCAAGCTTCAGTGTCAAAGCGGTCAATAAGCCCCACGCCAGACTTGCCAGCTAAGAGATTATTCCACAATTCGTCAGGCGTGTTACCCAAATTGGTAACGCACCCCATTCCTGTAATAACAACTTCTTCCATACTCGGCATAAATATAGCAAATTTTGATTTGATTTTCAAGGGGAAAACGTTTTTCGTTACCTATTCAAACCCCTACCCGCTCCTCAAACGCCCTCAGCATTGTCACATCGTCTATAAATTCCAAATCGCTGCCTACCGGTATGCCTCGAGCCAGCCTTGTGCGACGAACGGGGGAATTGGCTAAAACGCGGTCTATGTACAGGGCTGTGCTTTCTGCCTCCGGGCTGGAACCCAAAGCTAAAATCAGCTCTTTTATGCTTTCTTTTTCTATCCGTTCAACAAGAAGCGGAATATGCAGCGTTTCTGGCTTTATTCCGTCTAGCGGAGACAAAACTCCGCCCAGCACAAAGTAAAGGCCCTTGTGCACGCCGCTGTTTTCAAATGGCAAAATATCGCTGGCTCTTTCAACAACGCAAAGCACCTCCGCATCTCTGCGCGGGCTTTCGCATATTTGGCAGATTTCGCTCTCAGAAAACCCAAAACAACGGCTGCAATGAACAATTCTGTTCTTAGCCTCTATAATAGAGCTAGCCAAACTCTCCATTTTTTCTCTATCGCCAGAAATCAAATTAAAAGCAAGCCTGCGCGCGGTTTTTGGTCCTACGCCAGGCAGTCTTGAAAGTTCCTGCACCAATTTTTCAAGCGCAGCTGGAAGCGAATACATTCGCTAAAACTAGAAATTAAGTGTCTGCAGCAGCGTTCTTTTGAGCCAGCTCCACCAACTCGTCAAATTTTTTCATAGTCAAATTGTAGGTATCGTTGAACAGCTTTGCTGATGGACCTGGCAAATCACCCACATCTCTTTTTGCCAGTTTATAGCCAAGCTCCACTGCCTTGCGAATTTGATCTATGTATTCTTCGTCAGAAAGCTCCGGGGCCAGGCTGCGAAAGCTCATGGCAAAATCAACAATGCGTTGAGAGGTGTTTTCTGCGTTCCAATATTCTGGAACATCAGCGGCTTGAATGCTATCGCCGTCTTTTAATCCGGAAAGGTCGTAAAGAATGGAATCTTCGTTGTATTTGGCAAACTCAACGCCAGCTTCCATTAGAGAATTTTTCGCATTATTTATGGATTCCATTAGCTGAGAGCGAATGGCTCCCTGAAAAGCATCCATATCAAAGTCTTTAAAGCCATTCCCAACTTTTATTTCATTGCCACTCTCTGCATCCTTTTTTTCTTGGGCTGCCTCGCTGATTTCCAGCTTGTATTCAGTGTCTGGCTTTTCTGCCTTTACACTATTTGAGCCTTCTGCAGTGTGGGCAGCGGATTGCGATTTTGCAGCTGGTTCGTAGCCTTTAGCAGCTGGCGCGGAATTGGTGCTAACGTTCATGATAAACTCCTTTTTTGATAAATATCGGCTAGTTTAGGGAAAAACTTTAATTTTTATTGCTAAATTCCTCAAAATGAGGCATTTTTTGTGTATTTTAACAGGAAAAGAGGTGAAAAAAATAGATGCTGCTCTTTTTTTTGCTATTGAAAAGCATATTATAGACTCTGGAATGGGCGAAGACAAGGATAGTTTTGAAATTATAAAAAGGCGTTTGCTCAAACCGCCTGTTTTAAATGCGGAGGAGTTTGCTCAAGAGTGTATTTACGTTATTTTGGCAGGGGGGTTCAGGCAAAAGATTGCTAAGAGAAAATTCAGTGAAATTATGGATTTTATAAATAATGGCGGTGAGGTTTCAGAGAAAAATTTGCTGCGGATTTTTGGCAATGCGAACAAGATAAGGGCAATAGTAAAAATTTGGAATAATCGCAAAAATTTTAGGGATGAATTTTACAAATTAAAAACAGAAAGCGAGAAATTGGATTATTTAGGCAAATTGCCGCATATCGGCGAAATAACCAAGAATCATTTGGCACGTAATTTAGGCATTAGCAATGTGAAATACGATGTGTGGATTCAGCGGCTTGGCATTGCGCTTGGCAAAGCAGATTTGCAGGCTGGCTTTCCTTTGAGCGAGGAGGTTAAAGCTCTTTGCGATAAAATGTTTTTGCAAATAGAAAAAGCAACGGGGCTGAACAAGGGTTATATAGACGTGGTTTTGTGGAAGGCGTGCCAAGAGGGGATTTTGATGTTTCCCCAAGCCTCAACCAGCCCCCGAACAGGCACGTGAAGCAATGCTTGGGAGTAGAAACCTGGCTGGACGCTAAACTGAAAAATACCAAAAAAACAGTATTGCTAAGTAACAAGTTCAAAGCAACTAACGCAAAAGCAAGCCTTGCGAGGGGCTACAATTTCAGCAATTCTGAATGGGTGCCTGTGCGGAATGCCATAAATAAGTAACCAGTCAGGCTCTACGTGACATTCGCGACATCCAACAAAATTGCCAGCCAAAGCATGGTCTCTGTGCTTTATTGCCAAAGGCTCAAGTTTTCTAAGTTTAAGAATAATATCATCTAACGATGATAAATCTCTGCCTTGCCTCTTCATTAATTTGCGGTCTTTTCTGAATCTCTTAGTAGTTTTGAAATCAAGTAAATCCTCACTCATCATCTTCCTCTGCTTCAATATCGGCATCTAATTCTTCCATGCTGGAGTAACTCTTAGCTTCTATCTTGCCAGACAAAATATCCATGCCTTCCTGTATAGCAGCCAAAGTCTCGGCGTTGTATTCGTATTCCGGCTCCCTTTTAACCAAGGGAAGAACTATTATTTCAAGCTCCTGTCCAACGTATTCGCTGGGTATAAGAGCATCAATCCTATCTCCAATCTGCGGGATGCAGGTCGTGCGGTATGCTTGGGTAAAAGTGTTCATAAGCATAAATATAGAAAATAAGAATTCTAAAATAGCGGGAAGCGTACGCCTATGTTGAAATCCATAGATAAAAAACCTCCTTTTCTTGCAGGATAATTACTAAAAGAGAACCTCATAGGCGTATTCAGCAATATAAGCAGGAAGCTCTTTTTTCTTTAGCTTATCCCTATAGGCAAACGCATCAAGGTATAAAAGA